>JACQFG010000206.1 GCA_016200155.1 Planctomycetota bacterium
TCGACGACGTTCCGCATCGTGATGTGGGCGCCGGACGAGACGACTGCGAAAAAAGCAGCGAAGGCCGCGTTCGCCCGCGTTGCCGAGTTGAACGCGATCATGAGCGATTACCAGCCGACCAGCGAACTGATGAAGCTGTGCGAGAAAGCGGGCGGCCCACCGGTCGAGGTCAGCGTCGATCTGTTCGAAGTGCTGCGAAAGTCCGAAGAATTCGCGAAGATGTCCGACGGGGCCTTCGACATCAGCATCAGCCCTGTGGTTCGGCTTTGGCGAAAAGCGAGGCGAACCAAAGAGATGCCGAAGGCCGAGGACATCAAGAAAGCACTCGCACTGGTCGATTACCGCAAGATCAAGCTCGATGCGAAGGGCCGAACCGTTCAGCTGCTGATGATCGGCATGCTGCTCGACCTGGGCGGCATCGCGAAAGGTTACGCCGCCGACGCCGCCCTCGCAATCCTTCGGCAACATGGCATCACACGCGCGCTCGTCGCAGCCGGCGGCGACATCGCGGTCGGCGATCCACCGCCGGATGCCGACGGCTGGAAGATCGGCATCGCCCCTCTGAAGAATCCAGGCGCCGAGCCGACGCAATATCTATCGTTGAAAAACGCCGGCGTCTCCACCGCAGGCGACTCCGAACAATACGTCGAGATCAACGGCAAACGCTACTCGCACATCATCGATCCGAAGACCGGCCACGGCGTCGTCGGCCGACGCAGCGTCACCGTCATCGCTCCGAACGCCACGACCTCCGACGGCCTCGATACGCCGATCTGCGTCATGGGCATCGAACGAGGCCTGAAAATGATCGAGAGCCGCGACGATTTGGCGGCGCTCATGGTTTTCGAAACCGACAAGGGAATTGAGACGGTGCAGTCGAAGCGATTTGCCAGTTATTTGTGGAAGGAAAATTCATCCACGAAGGACACGAAGGAACACGAAGAGAAGAAAAAATAACCACGGATGAAACACGGGTTGAACACAGATGGATGGTGCTCTGATTCCCTTATCCGTGTTTCATCCGTGGCTAAACCCTTCGTGATCTTCGTGCCCTTCGTGGAGATTTTCGAGGATTCCGATGACGTCCGCGAATGAACCCCTGCTGCGAACCCTCGCTCCCGCCCTGCGCGAGCTGGAGCGGCGCCTGCGCGCCTGGCTCAACGCCAAGCATCGCTATCCGCTGACGACGCTCCAGCGCGCGACCCTCGAAGGACTCGCCAACGATCTCGATCGCCAATCGCTTGCCCTGGAACTCGAAAAACCGTTGCTCGTCATCATGCTCATGGGCGGCACCGGCGTCGGCAAGTCCACGCTGCTCAACGCCCTTGCCGGCGGCGCTATCGCCAACGCTTCCTTCGCGCGGCCCACCACGCGCGATCCTGTCGTCTATTATCATCACTCCGTGCAGACGACCCGGCTCGACCCGGCTTTGCAGTTCTGCAAGCTCGCCAGCCACGATCGGCCCGGGCTCGAACAGAAGATCCTCGTCGACACGCCGGACCTCGACAGCAACGATCTCGCCAATCGCGAGAAGTTGATTCGCTTGCTGCCGGTCGCCGACATCGTGCTCTACGTCGGGTCGCAGGAAAAATATCACGACAAGCTCGGCTGGGAGCTGTTCCTCGAACAACGTCAGCGCCGGGCTTTTGCGTTCGTGCTCAACAAGTGGGACCGCTGCGTTCATCCCGGCGCTGCCGGCTTGCGTCCCGACGAAGACTTGCAGCGCGACCTGAAGGCCGAGGGCTTCGAGGCCCCCCTGCTCTTCCGCACCTGCGCCCAGCACTGGGTCGACAACCCGCTGACGTCCAGCAACGGCCAGCCCGTTCCCGTCGAGGGCGAACAGTTTCAAGACCTGATGCGCTGGCTCGAAATGGGCCTGACGCGCATGGAAGTCGAGGCGATCAAGGCACGCGGCGTCAGCCAATTGCTCAAGCAGCTCGAAGAGACGATGGAAGACATCTGCCCGCCCGACCTGACGCAGGCGGCCGAGCGCGTCCGCAGTTCCTGGACGCGCCTGCTCGATGACGAAGCCGATGCCGACGCTGCGGTCTTGCTCAACACACTCGATCCGTATCAGAAGGAGATCGAGCATCATTTTTCGAGCCAGCGGCAAAAGCACTTCAGCAACCTGATGGCCTGGTATCTGAACGCCTTCAACAAGCTGCGCTACACCGGCAGCACGTTGCGCGATCAGATCCCGTTTGCCGGCCGCAGCAAGGCGGTGCACACGCCGCAGGACTGGGACCTCGTGCGTTTCACCGAAGCGTGCAGCGCGGCCGCCAGCGAACAGCATCTCAACTCGCGGCTCAAGGCGATGACCAATCATTTGCTGATCGAGGCCGACACGCTCGGCATTCCGCTGGGCCTGTTGAGCGAGCCGGCCGAGGCGTTGTCGCGCATGGACTGGCGCGGCCGATATGCTCAGGCGATGATCGAGGTCATTACGAACGTGGAGCGGAACTGGTCGCAGCCGTCGGGCTTCCGCTTGTGGGTGCAGAAGGGGGTCATCCTGCTCGCCGACTGGGTGCCGGGCCTGGCGGGCGCGGCGATGGGCGTCTATCTCTTGTGGCAGTATTTCATGGTGCCGGACGTGCGATTCCACCCGATGCACCTGCTGGAACCGCTCGCCGTTATCTTCATCACGCTCGTGTTGCTGCACGTGGTGATCGCCCTGTTGTTGCCGTTGCGCTGGCAGGTGATTCGCGGCCAGTTCCACGAACAACTGCAGAAGCGTCTGCGCACCGAGCTGGAGATGCACTATCATCAGCTGCTGACGGAGGTGACGAACGACGTGCTGGCCGAACGCCGGCAGAACGAGAATTTCCTCAAGGAGATCGAGGAGGTCTCGAAGTGGCTCGCGGACCGCGAACAGGCGGCGAGCATTGCGAACCTGTACGGAAAGTGAGTCGCCGTCTTCGTTTAGCGCCCGCGCGGCGCCGCGCGGGCGCTAAACGAAGACGGATAGAAACGTCCCTTGAATTCGCGTCCGTCATCCGCTAGATTGATCTTGCCTCTGCAGTGTACGTCATGCTTCGTTACTTTTGACGAACCGATAAGAACTCGTATGGGAGCCTAAGATTTTTTCGTTCGGTGCTTGCAAGCCCACCCTGCAGTGGGATCCAAAAGCCGAGCGTGCGGCACCCCCGATTTAATGCGGGTTCTCAAAAGCGCAGCAAACGGCACAGGCGGAGGTTTTTTTGCGCCCGTCCGGGCAACCCAGCTCGCCAACCCACGTGATCGCCGCAGTTCACGACCTGCCTATTGCACCTTGATCGCCACGAAACCGCAAATTACAATGGGAGTATTGATGGGCGTTGTCCGAGTGGAGGAAGTTCCATGACAGCGGATCATTTCGACCAGGTTCTGGCGGAATTGCGAGAGAAAAGACCATATACCATGTTCACGATAGAACTTCATGGCGGAAGACGA
>JACQFG010000174.1 GCA_016200155.1 Planctomycetota bacterium
CGGCACCTTGTCGAGGTAGCCCTTGGCGCCGGCGTAGATGATCATGACCTGGTCGGAAAAGTGCAGCGGCTTGAACTGGCCTTGCTTGAGCACCTCGACCATGCGGTAGCCGCGATCGAGCTGGGACTGCGTGGCCTTGTCGAGGTCGGTGCCGAGCTGGGCGAACGCTTCGAGTTCGCGGAAGGCGGCCAAATCGAGGCGCAAGCTGCCGGCGATCGACTTCATGGCGCCGGTTTGAGCCTTGCCGCCGACGCGGCTGACCGAGATGCCGACGTCGATCGCAGGCCGCACACCGGCGTAGAACAGGTCGGGCTGCAGATAGATTTGGCCGTCGGTGATCGAGATCACGTTGGTCGGAATGTACGCGGACACTTCACCTTCGAGCGTCTCGATGATCGGCAGTGCGGTGAGCGAGCCGCCGGTGTTGGCGACCTTGGCGACCTTGTGATTGGGATGGTCCTTGAGTTCGTGCTTCTCGGCATGATCCTTGTCGAACGGGCCGACGTAGACCTTGCCGTTGACGCCGGACTTGTCGTTGACCTTCGACGCCTCCGTATCGTTGGGCACGATCACCCAGCGTTCGGCCAGCTTCGCCGAGCGTTCGAGCAGGCGCGAGTGGCAGTAGAAGATGTCGCCCGGATACGCCTCGCGGCCCGGCGGACGACGCACCAGCAGCGAAAGCTGGCGATACGCGGCGGCCTGCTTCGACAGATCGTCATACACGCACAGCGTATCGCGGCCCTGCTCGTACATGTAAAACTCGGCCATCGCGGTGCCGGCGTACGGCGCGAGGTATTGCAGCGGGGCGGCGTCGGCGGCGGACGAGACGACGACGATCGTGTAGTCCATGGCGCCGTTGGCGCGCAGCGCCTCGACGATGCCCGCGACCTGCGATTCCTTCTGCCCGATGGCGACGTAGACGCAGATGACGTTCTCTTCCTTCTGATTGATGATCGTATCGACGGCGATGGCGGTCTTGCCCGTCTTGCGGTCGCCGATGATCAGCTCGCGCTGCCCTCGGCCCACGGGCGTCATGGAGTCGATGGCCTTGATGCCCGTCTGCAGCGGTTGATTGACGGGTTGGCGATTGGCAACGCCCGGGGCGGTGAACTCGACGGGGCGCGTGCGATCCGACGTGATCGGCCCCTTGCCGTCGAGCGGCACGCCGAGCGGATTGACGACGCGGCCGACGACGGCGTCGCCCACGGGCACTTCCAGAAGGGTGCCGAGCGAGCGGACCTCGTCCCCCTCGATGATGGCGAGGTGATCGCCGAGGATGATGATACCGACGGAGTTTTCTTCGAGGTTGAAGACGAGGCCGCGCACGCCCGTCCGGCTGAACTCGACCATTTCGCCGTTCATGGCGTTGGCCAGGCCGTAGACGCGCGCGATGCCGTCGCCGACTTCGAGCACTCGGCCCACTTGCCTGGTGTCGAGCTTTTTCTCGTAGTGCTGGATTTCACTCTGCAGAACTGAAACGATCTCGTCGGCTTTGAATCTCATGGCTGCTTCTCTCGATCAGTTGATTGCGAAGGTTTTCGATGCGGGTGCGGAGGGTGGCGTCGTACACGGTGTCGCCGATGCGCAGCTTCATGCCACCCAGGATGGCCTTGTCTTCATGAAGGACCAGGATCGGCTCTAGCTTGAAATAGTCGTGTACGGCGGTGCGGATGCGGTTCTGAAAGTCGTCGCTGAGCTTGACGGCCGAGGTAACGTACACGCGGAGCCGGCGCGTGCGTTCATCGTTGAGTTCGTGCAGGGCCCGGCGGACGGGGCGGAGCAGGTCGAGCCGATCGTGGTCGTTGAGGACGAGCAGGAACTTGTAGAACGTATCGCTGGCCTTGCCGGCAAACGCCTTGTCAATGGCTTCCTTGCGCGCGTGCCGGCCGATCGCGGCGCCGGCGAGGAGGGCGGCGAGCTGCTCGTTCTTGGCGAGGACGTCGTCGACCAGCGAATCGATCTCTTCGAGGACAGTGTCAACGTTACTGGCCGCCTGGGCCGCGTTGAGCAGAGCCTCGCCGTAGATCGTCGCCAGCCGTTTGGCGCTGACGTCGGCAAATTGTTCTTTGGTGTCGGCCATGGGTTACCATTTTCGTTGTTTACGTTTAGCGCTCGCGTGATGCCACGCGAGCGCTAAACTTAAACGGCGGTTCAGTTCCGCGTTACGTGCGTCATCTCTTGCATCGCCTCGTCGAGGAGCCGGCGATGGTCGTCCTCGGTCAGCGATCGGCCCAGCGCCTTCGCGGAGATCAGCGTCGCGAGCTGGGCAGCCTGCTCCCAGATCTCCTTGATGGCCTGGTCCTTGGCGATCTCGACTTCGTGCCGCAGGCGCTCGCGTTCCCCCTGGATGTCGGCGGCAGCCTTGGCACGCATGTCGTTCGCCATCGACTCGGCATCGCGACGGGCTTCTTCCATGAGCGCGGGGATTTGCTGATGCGCTTCCTTGAGTTCCTTCTGGAAGTCGGCGCGAATCTTCTCCATCTCGGCGCGCGTCTTCTCCGCAGCTTCGAGGGACGAGCGGATCGTTTCCTCGCGCTTCTTCAAGCCTTCGAGGATGGGCCCCCAGGCCTTGGCGCGCAGGATCAGCAGCAAGCCAACGAAGACGACGATCGCCCAGATCGCCGTGTCGTAGCGCAGATCGAGCGGGCCCGGCGGCGGACCGTGCCCCGCGTCGGCGGCGGCGAGCGCGGCGGAAGCGACTCCGAGCAGCAGGACGAGACTGAGACCGAGTTGGCGCATGACTGCCTCCGGTGCCGTGGCAACAGGCGGCGCGCCTGTTGCGGCCTGGGTGCAGGCGAACCGCCCGCACCACGAAATACCTAGCTCGGGATCTTGCCGACGGCCTGGAAGCAGATGACGAGTGCGAAGAACGCCACGCCTTCGAGGAGGGCGCCGATGATGATCATCGCGGTCTGCACCTGCCCGGCGGTCTGCGGCTGACGGGCCATGCTCTCCAGCGCCGCGGAGCCGATGCGGCCGAAGCCGAGCCCGGCGCCGATGATGACGAGCCCCGCGCCGATGCCGGCGCCCCAGGCGTGCGAGCCCCAGCCCTGAGCGTTCTTGCCTTGAGCTTCCATCTTCTTGAGGTCGTACTCCTGCTTCTCCTTGTCTTGTCCGAAGACGTGTTCCGTCACATACATCGCCAACATCAACGCTGCCAGGACGAGGCCGATCTTTCTCACGCGGTTCATGGAAACTCCTTCAAGCTAAATGGGTGGTTCTCGATGGTCAAAATTAATGAGCGTGGCCCGATGACTCCGATTTCGCATGCAAGTGGGCGTCGTCCGGCCCCGCGTCGGCAGGATCGGGATGGTGATTGTGCTCGTGGCCATGGGCGGCATGTTCCGCGTGCTCCAGAACGCCGCCGAGGAACAGCGCCGTCAGAAACGCGAACAGGAACGCCTGCAGGAACGCCACGAACAGCTCCAGGAAGCTCAGCGCGAGGACGCCGGCGACCGACGCAAAGGTCACGGTCGATTCCAGGGCGAGCCCCGTGTTCTTCACCATCGGAATGAACAACAGGATGGTGCCCAGCACGATATGCCCCGCGAACATGTTCGCAAAAAGACGAACCGACAGCACGAAGCACTTCAGCATCAGCCCGCCGAACTCGATCGGCCAAAGCATCATGAGGATCGGAACCTTCATGAAGATCGGCAACTCGAGATGCGGCGCGAACGCTTTCAGGTGGTTCCACACGCCGAAACGCATGATGCTCATCGCGTGGATGAAGACGAACACGCTGGCTGCCAGCACCGAGGTGATCGTGAAGCTCGCCGTCGGCGACCCCAGCCAGGGAATCATGCCGAGCAGGTTGCACGTCAAGACGAACAGGAAGGCGGTCCAGAGATAATGAACGTACTCGTCGGCGTGCTCGCCGATGTACGGCTTGGCGACGTAATCGCGAATGAAGGTGAGGATGAATTCGAAGAGGTTCCAGAAAAGCCCGGTCGGAGCGGCGCCGGTCTGTATTTTCTTGGCGAGCGGCAGGTAGATCCAGAGGATGAGTCCGCCGGCCAGGAGCATGAGAAGCGAATACTTGGACAGGCCGTAGCCGTGATAGTTCGGCAGCGGGATCGACAGGTGCACGAACTCATCGAGGATGTGAAGGTCGAACGCATCCATCACATGGTCGAGAGCGGAACCCGCGGCGAAAAGCATCCGTATCCCCAATTTCGTCTGTCCGAGCCTGAAGCGTGAGCGAAGAACGCACTTCGCTTACACTTCAGATTCTTATCTGTGAACTTCTCCGCAAGATGCGGAGATCGTTCGTAGCCACAAGCTGCCAGCTTGTGAGCTTTTGAGTGTAACAAGCTCACAAGCTGGCAGCTTGTGGCTACGGTGATTGCTGCCCTGATTCCACGCGAATCTTCGACTGCTGCCAAACCAGGACCGTGATCTCGAACGCCAGCAGCACCAGATAGAACCAGAGCAGCCAGGCCCATAGGGCCGTGTCAAAGGTCTGCGGCTGCGTGCTCGTCAAGTACCACGCGCCGCCCAGGGCGATCGCCATCCGCACGCCCGAACTGCCCAGACTCGCCATGAGCTGCATCTGCGGCACCGAGCGGTACGAAAAGACCACCCACGCCAACGTCCCGACCGCCGGCACAAACGCCAGGCCGAATGCGACACCACCCTGAATCAAAGCATCCTGTTCGGCGATCGCGTAGCCGATGCCCAACGAGATCGCTCCGAAAACCAGCGCGCCGACGACGAACACAAGCAGGCTTTTCATGGCGGCGGCTTCGTATCGGAGGATTCGTCCCGCGCTTTTTGCCGAAGGATCGAGAACAGATGGATCAGGCTGCCGGCGAACCCGAACACCGCAAGGGCGACCATGATCCACGGCGAAGTGCCGAGCCAATCGTCGAGGTAAAACCCCGCGACGGCAGGCAGCACCATCTCCATGCCGACCTGGGCCAGGGCAGCGTAATATCCCAGTTCCCGCGGCGTCGGTTGCTGGCTCATGCATCCTCCGTCGCACGCACTGCGGTTATTTTCAAAGTTGATCCGCCAACGTCAACACGTATTGTGAATTTTTTCGCAAAGTCGTACGCACAAGAACCAACCACGGATTTCACGGATAACACGGATAAA
>JACQFG010000175.1 GCA_016200155.1 Planctomycetota bacterium
CTTGGCGATGACGATGCCGATTGACGAGGATGCCCGTCCAGCCCAGAAACGACGCGGCCGAGTCCCGGCCGAGCCGGCGGAACAGCGTGTCGAACGGCGGCAGCACTTCGACCCAGGCCATGTCACGACGCCTTTTGAAAGGGAACACGCAGCAGTTGCCCGACCGCGGCAAGCACCTCGCGCGGTTCGAGCAGCTTCATGCACACGTGATCGAGCGGGCAAACACGCAACTGGCACGGACCGCACGGGACCTTCTTCTGCAAGCAAATCTCCTTGTCGAAGTACGTCCGTGTCCAGTCGATGAACGTTGGCCCGAACAGCGACACCACCGGACGATCGAACGCGGCTGCGAAATGGCGAGGCCCGCTGTCGGTCGTCACCAGCAGCGTGCAGCGGCGGACCAGTGCCTTCGTCAGCCCAAGTGACAGTTGCTCGTCGGCGAGCGAAACAACCCCCGGACGGTTCGCGAGCCTGGCGACCGCTCGCGCCTGTTCACGTTCACTCGGACCGCACAGGACCAGCACCCTGGCGCCGCGCGAGTCGGTCAAATCCTGAGCAACGGCGGCGAACGATTCGATCGGCCAGAACTTCGCTGCCCCGAATGCGGCCCCGGGATTCAGGCAGATCACCTCGTCGTGGTGATCGATGCGATTCTTCGCGTACACCGCATCGGCGGCGGCTTCATCGGCCGGCGTCGTGAACAACTCCATGCGATGCCCCGGCGACGGGCAACCGGCGGCTTCGGCGAGCCGATTGTAATCGTCGATGACCGGGCTCGGCTTGAACGTGCCAGCCTCGTCGCGAATCGATTCGAGGCGGTCGGTCAGCATCCAGCCGCGCCAGTCGCGGCGATAGCCGATGCGCCGCTTGCAACCAGCGAGCCAGGCGACCAGCCCGGAGCGAAACGAGTTCGGCAGCAGCACCGCCAGGTCGATGTTCGCGCGCCGCAAGCGCCAGGCAGCCGACGGCCAGCGATCGAGAAAGAGATGAGCATCGAACCAGGGCGATCCTTCCAGCACGTTGGCAACGTACGGCCGACCTACGGCAATGCAGCGCGCGTTCGTGTAATGCCGGCGCAGCGCGCGAATGGCCGGCGTCGCCATGACGACGTCGCCGACCCAGTTCGGTAGGAAGATCGCGATGTTCATGGTTTGGGTCTTCGTTTAGCGCCCGTGTGGCGCCACGCATTCGCGCGGCGCCATGCGGGCGCTAAACGAATTCGTATCACGCTGCCCGCATCCGGTCGATCAGGTTCGTCGTCGAGTGCCCGTGATGCAGCAGCGCCAGATGAACCCGGCCGCCGTACGATTCGACGAACTGAGCGCCCACGACTTCTTCCTTGCTGTAGTCAGCCCCCTTGACGAGCACGTCGGGGCGGATCGCCTCGATCAGGTGCATCGGCGTCGATTCGTCGAACACGGTGATGAAGTCGACTGCTTGCAAGCTGGCGAGGATCAGCGAGCGGTCGGCGATCTGCTGCACGGGCCGCGTCTTGCCCTTCAAGGCGCGCACGCTGGCGTCGCTGTTGAGGCCGACGACGAGCACGTCTCCCTGAGCCCGCGCTTCTTGCAGATACTGGACGTGTCCGGCATGCAGGACGTCGAAGCAGCCGTTGGTGAAGACGACGCGCTGCCCGAGCCGACGGCGATAGTCGAGTTCCTGCACGGTCGCTTCGAGCGGCAGGACCTTGGTCGGCGACAGCGTTGCCGCGTGGCCCGGCGTCATCAGGTCGCGCAGAATCTCTTCGCGGGTGACGGTGGCGACGCCGATCTTCTCGACTTCGAGTCCGCCGGCAACGTTGGCGAGCTGGATCGCCTGGTCGTAATCGGCCCCGGATGCAAGGGCGAGGCCGAGCACGCTCATGACCATGTCGCCGGCGCCGGTGATGTCATACACGTGCCGTGGCCGGGTCGGGAAATGCTTGGCCCGCCCGTCACGATGCTTGAGCGCCATGCCGTCCTTGTCGAGCGTGATGATGGCAGCTTCGAGATCGAGCGTCTCTTGCAGATGCGCCGCGGCCGACCAGACTTCGTTCATGTCTTCGAGGGTTCGCGACGATGCGAGTCCGGCTTCCAGGCGATTGGGCGTGATCGCGGAGCAGCCGTGGTACTTGCGATAGTCGTGCCCGCGGATCGGGTCGGCGATGACCTTTAGGTTCTTCGCCCGGGCGGCGCTGATGATCTGGCTGAGCAGGCCCGGCGTGCATACACCCTTGTCGTAATCGCTGATCAGCACGACGTCGGTCTTCTTGAGCTGACTCTGAACCACGAGCATGATCTGCTCGCGAATCACCTCGCTGATCGGCCGGCGGTCTTCGTAATCGACGCGGATCATCTGCTGCGGGTGGCGATGCTGGGCCCGGCCGACGTAGCGTTCCTTGACGGTGCTGGGCCGATCGACGTCGGTGATGACGGCCTCGTGATCGATGCAGAGATCGGTGAGCATCTGGCGAATGCGGCCGGCGTCGTGATCGTTGCCGACGATGCCGGCGAGCATGACCTTGGCGCCAAGCGCGCGCAGCATGGTGGCGACGCTGGATGCCCCGCCGAGCCGTTCCTCGCGGCGATCGGCGCGCAAGAGGATGACCGGCGCTTCCTGGCTGATGCGTTCGGCATCGCCCCACACGTAGCGATCCATCATGACGTCGCCGACGACGAGCACGCGCGGCGCGCCGAGGTTTTGCACGAGATCGACCAGTTCCTTGGACATTCCCCGATCCTCCTTGAGTTTAGCCGCAACGCCGAAGGCGTGCGTGGGCGCGTCGCCCCTTGGCAAGTCGTCCGCGCACGCCTTCGGCGTTGCGGCTAAACGGGTATGTTGGCATTCACGCCGCCGCCGGCGTCTCCACGGGGACCCGTTTGGCGAGCTGGCACGTGACGGCCAGGTGCAGCAGCGGCAGCATGATCTCGTGGTGGCCGATCAACTCGATGCCCTCGGAGCTGGGACGTTCCAGGACGTTGACGCGCGAGCGATACTGCGCTTGCTTGTCTAGGTTGACCGTCACCAGGCCGTCGAGGCTGTGGCCGAAGTTGTTGGCAACGGAGACGGCTTTGACGAAGACTTCGGGCATGATGACGGCGCTGCCGAGGTTCATCCAGACCCCGTAGGCCATGCCGGCCACGACGCTGCACAATCGGCGGAAGTCGATGAGCGATGCCTCGCCCAGGGCGGCGCCGGAGACGTGCGGGTGCATGTGAACGATGTCGGTGCCGAGCGCGACGTGAACGGTGCAGGGAATGCCGGCGCGGTAGGCGGCGAGCACCAGGCTCGATTCGTCGTGGGCGCAGTTCATCTCGTCGAGATGCCGGCCCAGCGCCCAGCCCAGGCCGATGTCATTTTCCGCTCCGTTGTGGGCAGCGACGGCGAAAGCGTCGGCGGTGTCGCGGGCCATGCCGAACTCCCCCTTGGGAAGCTGCGTCGCCACGTTCTCGCTGGTCTTGCCGGCAAACGCCAGCTCGAAGTCGTGAATCGCCGCCGACCCGTTCATGGCGACGGCTTTGATGACGCCGCACTTGATCCAGTCGATCAGGTACGGAGCGCAGCCGGTCTTGATGACGTGGCCGCCCAGCGCGACGGCAACCGTTCGGCCTTCGCGATGGGCCCGGCACAGGTGATTCGTGACGCGGCGAATGTCGTTGGCGGCGAGCTGTTTGGGCAAGCTGAGCAGCCAGTCCTCGGCGCTGGCGTTGGCGTCGACCGGTTGGCCGAGGTCATCGTGGAAGACCTTCGACGGCCGGGAACTCAGGTCGTAGGTCTTCAGGGCGGAAAGATCATACGGTTTGTGCGTTTCGAGCGCCGTGAAATGGGGCGCGTTGAGCAAGGCGTGATCGTTCGAGGGGATGTCCGACATGCCGTCTCCTCCTTGAGTCGGGTTGGGATTGTTTACGTTTAGCGCTCGCATGGCGCCATGCGAGCGCTAAACGTAAACAGCCGTTTTCCGCAGTCGTTCTTCGAGCGCCTCCTGCCCCGAAGTTATCTGCAATTCTATACGTAGCGCCCACAGTTCGCGATCGCCCAGGCGGTCCAGGCGGAGTTTCACGAGGTCCTTTTGCGTCGTCACGACCGCCGTGTCGGGCGGAAGTTGCCGGGCCCAGTTGCGCAAATCCTCGACGTCGTCTTTCAAATACGGGTGATGGTCGGGAAACGTCCGCCATCCGATCACGTATAGCCCGAGTCGTTGCAGCGTTTGCCGAAACGCCTCGGGATTGCCGAGCCCGCAGAACGCCGCGATCGGGCGACTTTGCAACGCTTGCAGGTCGATCGTTTCGCGCGATGCGTTGCACCACCGGGCCGGGCGATGCGTCGATTCGACGATCGGCATCTCCGGGCTGATCCGCTGTACGGTCGCGCGGATCGCTTGCACTACCTCCGGCGCCACCAGGTCGCAGCGCGTCACCATGACCACGTCGGCCCGGTTCAAGCTGCCGATCGGCTCACGCAGGAGACCGCGCGGCAGCAGGTAGCCATGACCCCAAGGGCAGGTCGCATCGATCAGGACGATGTCGAGATCGCGGTGGAGCCGGCGATGCTGGAAGCCGTCGTCGAGCACCAGGATCTCGCTATCCAGCTCCTCGACCGCCGTCCGTGCGAGGGCGACGCGATCGGCGCCTTGCAGATGCGGGACATCGGGCAGGTTTTCTTCCAGCACGCGCGCCTCGTCGTTCCGGCCCGCTTCATTCTCGCTGCCGTAGCCTCGGCTCAGCAGCGCCACGCGCAAATCGTGCTGGCGATAAAACCGCGCGATGTATTCGACGCACGGCGTCTTGCCGGTGCCGCCGACCGTCAGGTTGCCGACGCTGACGACGGGGACGGCGGCCATGTGGATCGCCTTCCAGCCGCGCTTGAACGCGATATTTCGCAATCCCACGCCGAACCGATAGCCGAGGCTGGCCGTCCACAGGCCGGCACGCAGAAGCATGGGCCAGGGTCCGGAGCGCTCGCCGCGGATCAGTGCGTGATAAGCATCGTTCAAAGCGCAATCGCTCACACTTTCAAGGAACGATGTTATAGTCGGAAAGGGAAATTGGAGTCAACGCCGGTTTGCGAAATGGCATCAAGCGAGCCCGCAGCGCAAGCAAGGGACGACCCTTGCTTGCGCTGCGGGCTTGGAATTTACTTGGTCCCGCTCAACTCGACGATGCGGCGGTCGGCTTCTTGATGGCGGCGCGGATCGACGTCGTGCTCCTTGACGTCCTTGTAGAGTTCGAGCGCCTTGGTGCGATTCTTGAGCTGCCGATCGTAAATACGTGCGGCCCGGATGCGCGCCTCGGAGGGCTTCGAGTTCCACTCCCAGCTGCGCTGATAGTATTCGACCGCCAGGTAATACATGCGGTAGGCCTTGCTCTCGTAGATGTCGCCGAGCATCAGTGCGACGTCGGAGATCTTGTCGCTTTGGGGATACTTCGTCAGGATCTCCTGGAAGATGACCTCGGCGCGCCGCTGGTTGTCGGTGTATTCGAGGCCGATGCCCTTGTCCTTGTAGCCCATGGCCCAGGTGAACAGCTTGTTCGCCTCCGGGACATTGGTGTTGCCCTTCAGGTTCGGCGGCGGGACGACGAGGTGCAGGATGAACGCGTGCTTGGGGATGCGGTGAAAGCCGACGAGTTCTTCCTTGGCCCAGGCTTCGCGTTCCTTGTCGTTGCGTTGATGATAGTGAACGTAGAGTTGTTCGAGCGCTTTTTGATAGTCGCGCCGCACCGTGAGGAGCTTCTGTACCAGCTCGAGGTCGGTGCGCTTGCCGGCGTTGTCGGTGGACGGGGTCTGGGCGTGCGGCACCGTCGCCAGCAAGGCGAAGCTGAACAACACCAGCAACGGCGCCAACCAGCGCTGGGCCACGACGCGTCCCCTAAACTGGATTGCAAAGTGCAAATTGCAAATTGCAAATTGAAAAATCGGTAACCTGTCGACCAATTTGCAATTTGCAATTTGCAATTTGCAATTCCCGTTCAGGTCTTCAATACCGGGTGGTCACCCGTGCCGCCCATGCGCCCGAAGATCATGCGGCCGGCAGGGGTTTGCAGCACGCTGGTCACGGTGATCGCGACTTCCTGCCCGATCGCCTGGCGACCCTGCTCGACGACAACCATCGTCCCGTCGTCGAGGTAGCCGATGCCCTGCCCCATCTGATCGCCTTGCTTGACGATCTTCACGCTCAGCAGCTCGCCCGGCAAGGCGACCAGCTTGAGAGCGTTGGACAGTTCGTTGAGGTTGATGACCTCGACTCCCTGAAGCTGGCTGATCTTGTTCAGGTTGTAGTCGTTGGTCACGACCCGGCCACTCACTGCCTTGGCCAGGATGACTAAACGCTCGTCCACCTTTTGCACGTCGCGCAGTTCGGGCAGGTTGCCCTCGTGCATCTGCATTTCAATCTTCGGATTCGACTGCATCCGTTTGAGAACGTCGAGTCCGCGCCGGCCGCGATTTCGGCGAATTTTGTCGGAACTATCGGCAATACCCTGCAACTCCTGCAGGACGAAGCGGGGTACGATCAACTTGGTGTCGATAATTCCCGTATCACAGATATCGGCAATTCGGCCGTCGATGATGACACTGGTATCGAGAACCAGCGGTTTGGCCCCTTTGAGCTGCTTCTGGAATTCGACATAGGGAATGATGAAGCGGAATTCGTCCTTGGTTTGCAGCAGCATCGAGATGGCGACATACGCCGCGAGGACGGTGATCAGCAGTTGCACGGTTCTCAGGATGCGCACGCCTCGATCGGACCCTGGGCCGTCGACATGGATCCCCATGCTGGTCAGGTATTGGTTCAGGATCGGCTGGATTGCCAGCCAGGAGAGCCAGCCGATGGCCAGGCCGCCCAGCAAGCCGAAGGCGACGGCGGAAAGCGTGGTGATGTCCTTTTCCTTGGTGGCGGAATCGAGGGAGAGCGCGCCGACGAAGAAGAGCAGGACCGCGCCGGTGCAGAATCCTATGACAAGGACGATGGCGACGACGTTCAGCACACCAACGAGGCCCTCGCCCTGAATGATGGTGCCCAGCAGTGCATCCGTGGCGATGCCAGCGGTCAAGATGAACAAGAGATAACGCACGATCCAAACAAGCTTGTTTGGGCCGCTGAGAATCTCGACGAATGGGTTTGCCAAGGCAGCCTCCCTGAGCGGACGGGAAAATCAGTGATGTTCGTTCGATCTGCTCGACCGACGGAAGTCGAGTCGCCCCGGACCCTGGAACCACAGCGCCCTGGGCCAGGGACGGAGTTTTTTCGCGAACGCCGCTTTGGGGAGTAGAAAGCAGGACGTCTTCAAGCGGAACGGCTTGCATGGAGGGGTGTTCGATCCGGCCATGCCCATTCGCTTTTTACCGTCTCATCATTCTACGCAAGGGAGGTCGGCTGGAACAGCCGTAGATATTCGTCCTGAGCAAATCGATCAGTCATACCCGCGAGATAGTCGCACACCGTCTGTTGCAGCACGCCTGACTCGGCGCGTCGCTGATAGCGCGTCGGCAGCGTTTGCGGATGCTGGCAGAACTCGGCGAACATCTGCCGCAGAATCTGCTGCCCCTTGCACGCCATCCGCATGACCCGCCAGTGCCGGTAGACGTTGGCGTGCAAGAACGCTTCGAGGCCGGCCTTCAAGCTTTTCACTTCGGCACTCGGCGCCACCAGCAGCTCCTGGCAGCGCCGAACGTCCTCGACGGTACGAATTTTCGCCAACAAGAGGTTCCGATGCATTGTTTCCAGCAAATCGACGACTTGCCAATCGATCAGCTTGCGAATGACGGTCGGTTGCAGCTGATCCGCCTGAATCGACCGATGTTCCGCCCGCACGCGCTCGACGGCACGGTTCCAGAACGGCGTCTCTGCAAGCTGTTCCGGCGTGATCAAGCCCACGCTCAATGCATCGTCGACGTCGTGACAATCGTACGCCAGGCTATCGACGGCATCGACGATCTGCGCTTCCAAGAGCGGCTGCCCGACTTGGAGGTAGCCCTTGACCTCCGGCGCGTCGGGCCGTTTGCTGTGCATGGCCTGAGCCTGGAGGACCTCCCATGAAAGGTTCAGGCCCGGGAAGTCGGGGTAGCGGTATTCGAGCAGCTCGACAAGGCGCAGGCCATGGCGGTTGTGCTCGTAGCCACCGAAATCGCGCATGCACTCGTCGAGGGCCGCTTCGCCGGCATGCCCGAACGGCGGATGCCCCAGGTCGTGCAGCAAGGCGACGGCTTCGGTCAGGTCCTCGTTCAATCCGAGGGCCCGCGCGATGGTTCGCGCGATCTGCGTAACTTCGAGCGTGTGCGTCAGACGTGTGCGGTGATAGTCGCCCGGCTGATTGACGAGGACTTGCGTCTTGTGCATGAGCCGGCGAAACGCGGTCGAGTGGACGATGCGATCACGGTCGCGCTGATAGAGCGTGCGAAACGGATGCGTCGGCTCCGGGTGCTTGCGCCCCTTGCTTTGCCGGGTGCGCATGGCGTACGGCGCGAGCGTCTGATCCTCGCGGTCGAGCCAATCGGTCGGCGTGAATTCGGCGGACATGCGGTTTCACCATATAGCCCGCCATTTATGGCGGGCGGTGCGGCGTTCACCCGCCATAAATGGCAGGCTATATGACCTTCATGCGCTCCGTCAAATACGAATAAAACTGATCCAGCGATTGCACGATGACGCGCGTGTCCGACAGCACCGGCATGAAGTTCGTGTCGCCGTCCCAGCGCGGCACCAGATGCCAGTGCAGATGTCCCGGCAATCCCGCGCCCGCCGCCTTGCCGAGGTTCAGGCCGATATTGAATCCGACCGGCTTCATCATGTCGCGCAAGGTCGTTACCAACCGGGCGAGCGTCTGCTGCATCTCGACGATCTCGTCGGCGTCCAGCTCGTGCAGCTCCGCCTTGTGTGCGCTCGGAGCAATCAAGAGATGCCCATTGTTGTACGGGTAGCGATTCAGCACCACGATGGTCTTGTCGCCACGCCAGGCGATGAGATTCTCGCGATCGTTCTTCTCCGCGAGTCCCCGGCAGATAAAACAAGGGTCGTGCTCGCCCGGCGGCTTCGGGGCAGCAACATACGACAATCGCCACGGCGCCCACAGTCGGTCCATTGGAAGCCCCAGGGTGAGGTACTCCGAACCCTGGGGTTC
>JACQFG010000196.1 GCA_016200155.1 Planctomycetota bacterium
CAGGGCAACACCGTGATCACCGGCGTCAATCTGGTCGAAACGGCCTTCCGCTCATAATCTCACTTCGTTCCGGCTAATTCCCACCTGCCTTGCCAAGGAGCGCCATGAGCCAGATCGAGTTGCGTCCCGGACTTGCGGACGTCCCTGTCGCCGAGTCGGCGGTCAGTTTCATCGACGGCAAGAACGCCCGCCTGGAATATCGCGGCATCGCCGTCGAGACGCTGGCCCGGTCGAGTTGCTTCGAGGAAACCACCTATCTGCTCCTCAAGGGTGATCTCCCCACGCAGAAGCAGCTTGCCGACTTCGACGAGCAGCTGCGCAATCATCGCCGCATCAAGTTTCGCCTGACCGATCTGATCAAGTGCTTGCCGGAGAACGGGCATCCGATGTACGCCCTGCAGGCGGCCGTCGCGGCCATGGGCATGTTCTATCCGTCGCGCGATGTCAGCAACGCGCAAAGCAACTGGGAATCGGTCATCCGCCTGATCGCGAAGATGCCGACCGTCACCGCCGCGTTTCATCGCATCCGCTATGGCGACGAGCCGATCAAGCCGCGCGACGATCTGGATCACGCCGCCAACTTTTACTGGATGCTGTTCGAAAGGGAACCGTCGGCCGCGATTCGCAAGGTGATCGATGCGTGCCTGGTCCTGCATGCCGAGCACACCATGAACGCCTCGACGTTCTCGGGCCGAGTGACGGCATCGACCTTGGCGAACCCGTACACCGTCATCAGCGCCGCGATCGGCACCCTCACCGGTCCCCTGCACGGCGGCGCCAACGAGGAAGTCCTCGACATGCTCGAAGAGATCGGCGACATCTCGAACGTGCGCAAGTGGTGCGAGGACGCCATCGCCAACAAGAAGAAGATCATGGGCTTCGGCCATCGCGTCTACAAGGTCAAGGACCCGCGCGCCACGGTGCTGCAGGACCTCGCCGAGCGCGTCTTCACCGACACCGGCAAACCACCGCAGTACGACCTCGCCGTCGAGATGGAAAAGGTCATGGCCGAGAAGCTCGGCCCCAAGGGCATCTACCCGAACGTCGATTTCTACTCCGGCATCGTCTACAACTCCTTCGGCATCCCGCGCGACCTGTTCACGCCGATCTTCGCCATCGCAAGGGTGGCAGGCTGGCTGGCGCACTGGCTGGAGCAACTCCAGGGCAACCGCATCTATCGGCCGGAGCAAATCTACGTCGGCAAGCGCGATGCGCAGTACGTGCCGCTGGCGCAGCGGCCGTGAAATGGGTTGCATTGCACTTGTGAGTTTTGCGCACACCCCCTGAGTTAGAGCGTGGCAACGAGCGCTGGCGAGAATCATGGATCAGTCGAAGGCCCGTTCACGGGCCTTTCCGCGCAGCGGTAATAGGCCCGGCCTTCAGGCCGGGTCACGCAGGCCGCAACGAGTCGCTGGAGCCCCGTTCATGGGGCTTCTCGTTGTCCGGCTTTAGCCGTTGGACGCGCCGTTGGCTAAAGCCGAACAGCGAGAAGGCCGGTGAACCGGCCTCAATAAAGGGAGATGCCGCCCTGCACCCGCCGTGAACGGCGGGCCTAATACCGCTTCGCGGAAAGGCCCGTGAACGGGCCTGGTAGTTCGAGATCGCTTGCCAATCTGAGATTAACGAAATATGCCCGAGCATTCGGAGTCCTTTCGCAATTCTGGAATCCTTCCTGAACAGGCCCGACCTGCGCTGGGACCGGTTCGCTGTTATTTTCCGTTTGGGCATGTCTTTGGCCAGTTTGCTGGAACCGCAATTATGTTATTGATCGGACTCGGAGGATTTGTGCTTTTCGCATTCGCGTTGCCTTTCCCCACGAATGTAGTCGCCGCAGCGCTTATTCTCGCATTGTTTGGATATATCGTTTACCGAGCGACCAAGGACGATTACGCGTGGGTTGAGCTTGATGGAAACACGATTCGTGCACAACATCTCTATACACGCCAGATCATCGTACGAAACATCGAAGAGATCGAAGAACTCGTCACGGTGGTTTACCCGTTGCGTACTTTGGCGATAATCGTTGTAGAGGCGTGGTTGGGACGGGTGAAGGCGATCACGATCAAATTTCGCGATCATCATTCACCGATACCTTTCTGCAGGGCCGACCCTGCGATGACGAACGGGCAGGAATTTATCGAGGCCGTCATTTTTCGGATGTCGCTCCTTGCCTATCTGGATGCGGACGTAGTCAATCTCGAAGGGACGCCTTTGGTGAAGAGGATCTTCTGGCAAGAGAAATCGTGACAGAGAACCAATACGGCCCCTTCGGAACTCAACTATGCTCGACACCCAGTACATCCGCGACAACCTCGACGCCGTCAAGGCGAACTGCAAGAACCGCAACGTCACGGCCGACGTCGATCGCGTCGTTGCGCTCGATGACGAACGCAAGCGGCTCATCTCGGCGATGCAAGTCAAGCAGCAGGAAGCCAACGCCAGCGCCAAGACCGTCGGGCAGGAGAAGGATCCCGCCAAGAAGCAGGAGCTGATCGCGCGCGGCAAGCAGTTGCGCGGCGAAGTCGCCGAGATGGAAGCGGCGCTCAAGCAAGTCGAAGCCGACCTGAAGGCCGTCGTCAGCACCATTCCGAACATGACGCATCCGGCCGCGCCAATCGGGGCGCTGCCGGAGGACAACAAGGTCATGAAGACCTGGGGCGAGCCGACGAAGTTCGACTTCAAGCCGAAGGACCACGTCGACGTCGCGGAGGCACTCGATCTCGTCGATTTCGAGGCGGGGTCGGCGGTTGCCGGGCAGAAGTTCTATTTCCTCAAGAACGAAGCGGTGTTGCTCGAGCTGGCCCTCGTCCAGTATGCGATGACGACGCTGCTCAAGCACGGTTACACGCCGATCATCACGCCGGACCTGGCGCGTGTCGATGTGCTGGAAGGCATCGGGTTCATGCCGCGCGGGGAAGGGACGCAGATTTATTCGATCGCGAACTCCGACCTGTGCCTGATTGCGACGGCGGAGATCACGCTAGGCGGCATGCATCGCGATCAGATCATGGACGAGGCGAAGCTGCCGCTCAAGTATGTCGGGCTGTCGCACTGTTTCCGCACGGAGGCCGGGGCGCCGGGGCGCGACACGCGCGGGCTTTACCGGGTGCATCAGTTCACGAAAGTCGAGATGTTCGCGTTCTGCGTGCCGGAACAGTCGGACGCGATCCACGAGGAGATTCGCGCGATCGAGGAGGAGATCTTCCAGGGCCTGGGGTTGCCCTACCACGTGATCGACACCTGCACCGGCGACCTGGGCGGGCCGGCCTATCGCAAATACGATCTCGAAGCCTGGATGCCCGCGCGCGGCAAGGAAGGCGATTATGGCGAAGTCACGTCCACGTCGAACTGCACCGATTTCCAGGCGCGCCGGCTCAACATCCGCTACAAGAGCCCGAAGCACAAGGGCACGCGCTACGTGCACACGCTCAACGGGACGGCGGTCGCGGTGAGCCGATGCCTGGTCGCGCTGCTGGAGAACTATCAGCAGGCGGACGGCAGCGTCGTCATTCCGGAGGTGCTGCGGCCATGGATGGGTGGCCGGGAGAAAATCACAAAATCATGACTCACAAAATCATGCAAGCCTCTCATGATTTTGTGGGTCCTGATTTTGTGATCCTCCGACCACCTTGCCCATTTTCACGTCACTCTGGCGAATCTCGCAGCGCTTCGTTAATTCTGGGAACCTCCAACTTCCGATTACAAGCATGCAAGCTGCCCTATGCAGCTTGTGCTGCCTGCCGCATTTGCGGGGCTGCGCAAAAGGTATGCGCGCCCTGGTCGTGGAATTTACAACGGAGTGTTGTCCATGAGCCGTTCTTCTAAAAAAAGCAACAATCCCTTCCAGCACCTGAATCGCCGACTGCACGTCGAGGCCCTTGAGACTCGCGTGACGCCGACCTGCACGGCACTCAGCGGCTACGTCTACTACGACATCAACAACGACGGCCTTTACCAGATGGGCACGGAGACGCCGATCGCCAACAGTACGATCGAGCTGCGCGACGCCAACAACGTCGTCGTCGGCAACACGACGACCGACGCGAACGGGTTTTACCAGTTCGACACCGACAAGGCGCATCCCGCCACGGACGCCACGCTGACCAAGACGGTCAACCTGCCGACCACGCCGACGCAGACGAATTACGTTCTGCCCGGCAAGCTCGATCAGTTCGATGCCACGCTGGGGCAACTGCAATCGATCGAGATCACCTACGGCGGGTCGATCACCAGCAAGATCGACGCGGAAAACTTCAGCTTGACCAGTGAATCGGACATCACCGGCACGGTGTCGGGCAACCTGAGCCTGACCGCGCCGGGCGTCAACGACACCCAGACCATCGCCGCCCCCGCGGGCGCGCCCTTCCATGCCAAGCAATACGACGGCATGACCGACTACGCCGGCGACAGCGGCGGCACCCTCGGCGAACACACCGCCACCGGCAGCAAGACCGTCACGCTCACCGGCGCCGACATGGCCGCCTACATCGGCGCCGGCCAGGTCGATCTCAGCACCGCCACCGTTGCCACCTCCAACGCCACCGGCGGCGGCAACCTCGACGTCCGCATCCGCAGCACCGGCGTCTCCACCGTCTCGGTAATCTACCACTACAAAAAGTACGATTGCCTCGCGCCGGGCGATTACAAGATCATCCAGACCCAGCAGCCCCCCGGCTATCTCGACGGCAAAGAATCAAAAGACGGCGCCGTCATCCCCAACACCGTTGGCACTGACTTCATCAACGTCACGCTCGGCAATGTCGATCTCGTCCACAACGATTTCGGCGAGGTCAAGAACACCCAGCTCTCCGGCCACGTCTGGTACGACGCCAATAACGACGGCGTCCGCGATGCCACCGAGGCGCCGATCCCCGGCACCACGATCACGCTCGAAGGGCCGGGCGGACCGCAGACCAAGACGACCGACGCGGCCGGGTTCTATGAGTTCACCAATCTCGCTGCCGGCACCTACACCGTCAAGGAAACGCAGCCGATCGGCTATATCGACGGCAAGGACAACTTCGGCACCAAGGGCGGCGTCGTCGTCAACGATCCGGCCATGGACCAGATCCAGGGCATCACGCTCGTCAACGGCGACAACTCCGAGAACAACGACTTCGGCGAAATCAAGGTGTCCAGCATCGCCGGCCACGTCTGGTACGATGCCAACAACGACGGCGTCCGCGACGCCAGCGAGGAACGACGGCGTCCGCGACGCCAGCGAGGCGCCGATCCCCGGCACGACCGTCACGCTGACCGGCTTCAGCGACAAGGGCCCCGTCAACCTGTCGATGCTGACCAACGCCGCCGGCGAATACAAGTTCAGCGACCTGCGGCCCGGCACCTACGCCCTCAACGAGACGCAGCCCGCAGGCTACGCGGACGGCAAGGACGCCATCGGCACGCCAGGCGGCACGAGCGGCAACGACGTGTTCAGCGCCATTCAACTCCCGGCCGGGTTCGACGGCGTCAACAACGATTTCGGCGAGATCAAGGGCGATACGCCGCAGCCGCCGACACCGCTGCCCAAGACGGCGAATCTGATGGGCGAATTGCCGATCATCAGCAAGGTCCAGCTCACTGCCATCCCGGAGCCGGTCGCGATCAACGCCCAGTTGCGCGGCGAGATGGCGTTCGTCGTCGGCTCGACGATCACGCTCACCGGCCAGCAGCTCAACGCCGCCCAGACGCTGAACGCCGTCGATCAGCTCAACGGCGGCGTGACGCCGACGGCCTTCGTCAATCAGCTCTGGGTCAGCGACGCCCATCGCGTCCTGCAGGCGAACGTCCTCTTCAACGAGGTGCTGAACCGCGCTCCGACTGCGGCCGAGCAGGCGACCACGGCGGTTTCGCTCAGCACCGGCACGAGCCCGCTGAGCATCAAGGAAGACCTGTTCAGCTCGGCCGAGTATCAGGCCCAGCATCCGACGACGGACGGCCTGGCCACCGCCCTTTCCGAGGACATCCTCAGCACGACGCCCGGCACGCAATCGCTGCAGGCGCTCGTCCAGTCGATGGGCAACCAGCAGCTCAAGGACGTGGTCCACGGTCTGCTGACGTCGGATGCCGGCCTCGCCAATCAGATCGACGACGTCTATCTGGCGACCGTGCGCCGCTCGGCGACGGCGGCGGAGATCCAAACGTGGACGACGCCGATCAAGGCCGGCACAACGACGCTCGACGATCTCGCCCAGCGCTTGCTCGCGTCGCAAGAGTTCTATCAGCTCGCGTTCAACACGATTCATTAATTCTACGGCGCTGGGTCGGTGGGGCGGCGTGCCGCAACATCTTGTAGCCGCAGGCTTTAGCCTGCGGCCGTTCGAATCGAGGCCGCGCACGACGGCCGCAGGCTAAAGCCTGCGGCTACAAGGCGTTGTGGCAAACTTTGGAAGCAAGTATTAAGCGCGGATCGTCCCTTGAACATATTCGGCCTGTCTACGTTTAGCGTTTGCATGGCGCCATGCGAACGCTAGACGTAAACAGGCCGATCGCGTTGTCCGGTCGAGAAGTTGTGCCGATCGCGTAAGCGTTTCGGATCGGGCAAGCGAATCCAGTTCTGTGCCGCCTGTGGAATATGCGAGCGGAATGGCAAATCAACGGCGTAACCGGCGGGTGAAGAAATCAGTTCAAGCCGGCGCGTCGGTCGATGATAATCGCGAAGCCGTGCCGGGCGAGGCAAGTCGCGCAAGCCGGGCATGGCGCGAACGTGAAAGACACCCGGGGGGAGGGAACTCCCACCCACGGAGGGGATACCATGAAGGCACTGATCAAGGGCGGACTGTGCGTGGCGTTGGGCTGGCTGGGGAGCATTGCCGGCGCGCAGGAGGTGCCGATCAAGTGGCAGTCGGCCGGCGCGAAGAGCGACGCCGCTGTCCGTCCGGTGACGTTGAATCAGCCGACGCCGCTCGATGGATTCGCCCCCATCATCCGCGGCCAGGCGGCGGACGACAAGAAGGTCCCGGCGGTGCCGAAGCTGGAAATCATCGTGGAGGAGCCGAAGCAGCCGCAGAAGCTGCCGAAGGACAAGGGCTTCACGCCGCCGCCGCCCCAGCCGATGCCGACGCCGACGCCAATCTTCGATGCGATCATGCCCGATGGCTGCGGGATCGACGATTGCGGGTCGGTCTGGCGGCGCGGGCGGTTCTTCCGCGGCGGCGACGACGGCTGCTGTCCGGACCGGTCCTGCTTCTGGGCCAGTGCCGAGTCCTTGCTGTGGTGGCAGAAGAATCAGAACGTGCCGCCGCTGATCACGGGGACGTCTCCCAACAGCACGGCGCCGATCGGCGTTCTGCCCAACGCCACGGTCCTGTATGACAGCGTGCCGAACCCGGTGCGCAGCGGCGGCCGCTTCGCCCTGGGCTGGTGGTGCCCGCATTTCTGCAACAATCTCGGCGTCGAGGTCGATTACTTCTTCCTGGGCCGAACCACCTCGACGCGAACGTTCGGTCCGGAGACGGGCTTGTTCCTGGGTCGGCCGTTCTTCAGTGTCCTCAACAACGGCCAGAACGCCGAGGTGTTCAACGGCAGGGATCGCACGGGTGACGCCTTCGTCTCGACGTACTCGCAGCTCTGGGGCATGGAAGCCAACTTCCGGTACAAGTGGCTGTGCGGGTCCGGTTGGTGGATCGACGCCATGGCCGGCTATCGCCACATCACCTTGACTGAAGGCATCGAGATCGGCGAGAGCCTGACCATCACGACGCCGGGCATCAATCAGGGCTTCAACAGCGTCGAACGCGAAAGCTGGCGCACGCGCAACATGTTCAACGGCGGTCAATTCGGGCTCCAGGGCGAATGCCGCATCGGCGAGCGCTGCTTCTTCGGCTTTACCTCGAAGATGGCCATGGGCGGCACCTACGAGGTGCTCAATGCCGAGGCCACCACGACGCGGACGCTGCCCAACAGCGCCCCGGTGACTGCGCCCGGCGCCCTGCTCATCACCCAGACCAACCTCGGCAGGACGACCGCCACCCGCTTCTGCATCGTCCCCGAAGTCAACCTCAAGATCGGCTACGACATCACCGATCACCTGCGCGTCTGGGTCGGCTATGACGTCCTCTACATGAGCAACGTCATCCGTCCCGGCGAGCAGATCGACCTGCGCGTCAACTCGGACCTGCGCCCCTTCACCGGCAATACCACGTCGGCCGCCCCGCGTGTGCCGGCGACGCTGTTCCGCACCAGCGACTACTGGGCCCAGGGCCTCAACTTCGGCCTGATGTGGCGGTATTAATCCACGCTAGCGTTTAGCGCTCGCATGGCGCCATGCGAGCGCTAAACGCTAGCGGCGTGTTGATATACGAACCGC
>JACQFG010000197.1 GCA_016200155.1 Planctomycetota bacterium
CTGATCGTCACGTCGGCAACGTATCGCCAGGCCAGCGAGTCGAATGCGCAGGGCCGGGCCGTCGATGCCGACGCACGCCTGCTCTGGCGTTATCCGCCGCGCCGGCTCGAAGCGGAGCCGTTGCGCGATGCGTATCTGTTTGTCAGCGGCAAGCTCGACCTTCGCATGGGCGGTCCCGGGTTCGACCTTTTCGAGCCGAACAGCAATTACGTCAAGGTCTACAACCCGAAAAAAGATTTCGGCCCCAACGAATGGCGGCGCATGATCTACCAGAGCAAATGGCGCATGCAGGTGGACGACGTCTTCGGCGCCTTCGACTGTCCCGACGCCGGGCAGATCGCGCCGAAGCGCAACGTGTCGACGACGCCGCTGCAGGCGCTCAACCTGATGAACAGCCGCTTCATGCTGCAGCAAGCGAGATTTTTTGCAGAGCGATTGGAGCGCGAAGCGAAAGGCGAGGATGCGCAGGTGCAGCGTGGTTTCCGCCTGGCGTTTCAGCGTGACCCGACGGCGGCGGAGTCGGCGCTGGCGGCGCGGCTGGTGCGCGACCACGGGCTGGCCGCGTTTTGCCGGGCGCTGTTCAATGCGAACGAGTTCTTGTTCGTGGATTGATCACTACTCGTTCCCACGCTCTGCGTGCACGCAGAGCGTGGGAACGAGCAGGGATTGGCGAGCGCCATCGCGTCGCTATAAAAGCAATTCCTCCGAAAAAGGAACATCCATGAAAATCCACGAATATCAAGCCAAAGAACTGCTCGCCGCCGCCGGCGCCGTCGTCCCGCGCGGCATCGTAGCGACAAGCGTCAACGAGGTCCTCGCGGCGTTCGATCGGCTCGGCGGGCCCGTCGTGCTCAAGGCTCAGGTCCATGCCGGCGGGCGCGGCAAGGGTCGCTTCAAGAACAGCGGCGCCGACTTCGGCGGCGTCAAGTTCATCAAGACGCGCGACGACTGCGCCAAGGTCGCCGACGTCATGTTCAAGTTCCCGCTCGTCACCAAGCAGACGGGCGCGGACGGCCAAAAGGTTTCGAAGGTCCTCGTCCAGGAAGCCGCCGACATCGCCCGCGAAATCTACGTCGGCGTCGTGCTCGATCGCACCATCGGCATGCCGATCATGATGGCCTGCGCGGAGGGCGGCGTCGAGATCGAGGAGGTCGCCGCCCGCACGCCGGAGAAGATCTTGAAAGTGCCGATCAGCCCCGAGAACGGCATGCAATCGTTTCAGGCGCGCCGCCTCGCGTTTGACCTGGGCTTCACCGGCGCGCAGGTCGCTCAGGCCGAGAAGATCATGCTCGCGCTGGCGAAGGTGTTCCTCGACAAGGACTGCAGCCTCGCCGAGATCAACCCGCTGGTCGTGTCGCCTAAGGGCGAGGTGATCGTCCTCGACGCGAAGATCACGTTTGACGACAACGCGCTCTTTCGCCATCCTGACATCGAGAAGCTGCTCGACGAGAGCGAGGAGAACCCCGCCGAGCTGCGTGCGTCGCGCGCGGGCCTGAGCTTTATCACCCTGACAGGCAATATCGGCTGCCTCGTCAACGGCGCGGGCCTGGCCATGAGCACCATGGATATCATCAAGTATCACGGCGGCGAGCCGGCGAACTTCCTCGACGTCGGCGGCGGCGCCAACAAGGAGCAGGTCACCGAGGCCCTGCGCATCTTGCTGAGCGATCCAAGCGTCAAGGCGGTGCTCATCAACATCTTCGGCGGCATCATGAAGTGCGACATCATCGCCAACGCCGTCGTCGCCGCCTTCAAGGAGGTGAAGCCGAAGGTCCCGTTCGTCGTGCGGCTCGAAGGCACCAACGTCGCCGACGGCCGGCGCATCCTGCAGGAGGCCGGCCTGAACTTGACGACGGCGACCGATCTGACGGATGCGGCAAAAAAGGTTGTGGCTGCTGCGAAATAGGTCCGGGCGCCAGCAAGAAATAATCTTGCTGCCGCACAGTTCAATGTAGCCGCATTCGCCAGAATGCGTGCGAACTCGCAGATGCTCCGCCCGCATTCTGGCGAATGCGGCTACCAACCACTTGCTCAAGGACTTATGAAGTGGCTAGCTACGGAACGACAACGCCGCGCGGAAGCTTGCTCGGCATGACCCCCACCGGCTCGGAGTGATAAGCCGGCGCATACGTGCCGCCGTGGTAGGTGGCGCACGCCGGTTCGCAGCACGCGCGCCAGCCGCGGGCGCGATGATGCCGGAGGAAGCACCCCGAACTCGTGACCAGCAGTGTTGACAAAAGGAGCAGCATCAGACAGGTTCGGCGGTACATCGGTGTTTCCTCTAGTGCGGCACATCGTTTCGTACAGCGTAAAAGATCGTCCGGGCCGGGTGGAAATCTTCATGGTTCCACGGCGCCGCGCCGCACGAACGCTTCGACGCCGCGATCCTGTTCGGAATTCCTGATACAGGCGGAACCGCCAGCAGAGCTGTCATGGTCGAATCGAAAATCCACATCATCGGCGTCGGCAGCGACGGCCTGGCGGGCCTCACGGGCAAGCCGCGCGAATTGCTGCAATCGGCCGAGCTGATCCTCGGCTCCGAATCGACGCTCGCTCTCGTCGCCGGCCTGACTGCCGAGCGCCTGCCGATCGGCGCCAACCTGCCCGAAGTCGTGCAGACGCTCGAATCGCACCTCGGCAAGAAACGCATGGTCGTCGTCGCATCCGGCGATCCGCTCTTCTACGGCGTCGCCCGCTATCTGTGCGACAAGCTCGGCCCCGAACGCTTCGAAGTTTGGCCTCACGTCTCCTCCATGCAGCTCGCGTTTGCCCGCATCAAGGAATCGTGGGAGGAAGCGTACCTGACCAACCTGGCGACCCATTCGCTCGAAAGCGTTCTCGATCGCATTCGCACCGCCGACACCGTCGGCATCTTCACCAGCGAGGAAGATGACCCGCCGACGATCGCGAGACAGCTTCTGGCGCGCGGCCTGGATTACTTCCGCGCATTCGTGTGCGAGAACCTCGGCGCTCCGGACGAGCGCGTCACGCAGGGGGAATTGAGCGAGCTTCAAGAAATGGAGTTCGACCCGCTCAACGTGATGATCCTGAAGCGTAAGCCCGGCCGGCCTGACCTGCAGCGCACGCCGACGCAGTTTCGCCGCTTCGGCAATCCCGACGACGTGTTCGTGCAGAGCCGGCCCAAGAGCGGGCTCATCACGCAGGCCGAGGTGCGGGCGATCGCCCTGGCCCAGCTCGACGTGCAGCCCGGCAGCGTCGTCTGGGACATCGGCGCCGGCTCGGGCTCCGTCGCCGTCGAGGCCGCCCAGCTTGCGACCGGCGGCATGGTCTATGCCATCGAGCAGGACGTCGCCGACTACCACCTGATCGTCGCCAACGCTCAGACCTTCGGTGTCAAGAACCTGACGCCAATCCATGGCCTGGCGCCGGCGGTGTTCGCAGGATTGCCCGCCCCCGATGCGATCTTCGTCGGCGGCATCCGTCAAGAAGCCTCGCGCCTGCTCGACGCCGCCTTCAAGGCGCTGCGTCCGGGCGGGCGCCTCGTCGTCAACATCGCCTCGATCGAGGGGCTCGGCGCCGTCTACAACGCCCTCAAGGAGATCGCCTCGCCCGTGCAGGGCATGCTCGTCAACATCGCGCGGGGCACCGAGCAGCTTGAAACGCTGCGCTTCGAGGCGCTCAATCCGACATTCCTCTTGACAGTATCGAAGCCAGCCGCGAAAAAATGAGGAGAGAGCTGTCAGCTATCAGCCGTTAGCTATCAGCCCGACCATCATTGTGTTTTTCGCTCGTACCATACCCAAAGCCTCGGTTTCCGGCTGATAGCTGATAGCTGAA
>JACQFG010000202.1 GCA_016200155.1 Planctomycetota bacterium
CGCTCAAGTTCGAGCCACAGTTTGCCCTGGAGCCATGGGACAAGCTAGACAAGGGCAAGTACTATCTCCAGGCGATTCTTGATCGTGATCTGGGCGGGATCAACTTCAATAACTCGCCGGGCAACGGATTCAGCAAGCCGGTGATGATCGATCTGAAGGCGCCGCCGAAGGAGCCGATCAAGCTGCTCATCGATCAGGTCGTGGCGGAGCGGAAGTTCGAGGAGAAGGGGCGCGTCAAGTATGTCGAAATCGAGAGCCGGCTGTTGAGCGATTTCCACAAGAAACCGATGAAGTTGCGGGCCGGCGTTGTCTTGCCGAAGTCGTTCGACGAGGATGCGAAGAAGAAGTATCCGGTCGTCTACGAGATCCCTGGCTTCAGCGGCAATCACTTCTTCGCGCTCAACGCGGAGTCGCGCACCGACGTCGCCGGGGTCGAGATGCTCTACGTCGTCCTCGATCCGAACTGTCGGCTCGGGCATCACGTCTTTGCCGACTCCGACAACAACGGGCCCTGTGGCAAAGCACTCACCGAGGAGCTGATCCCGCATATCGAGGCGAAGTTTCGCGGCATCGGCACGCCCAGGACGCGCTTCGTTACCGGGCACTCCTCCGGCGGCTGGAGCAGCCTGTGGCTCCAGGTGACATACCCCGACTTATTCGGCGGCGTCTGGTCGACGGCCCCGGATCCCGTCGACTTCCGCGACTTCCAGAAGGTCGATATCTACGCATCCAAGCAGAACATCTTCGTCGATGCGAAAGGCCAGGCGCGGCCGCTCGCGCGCGCCGGCGGCAAGGTGCTAATGCATTACAAACCGTTCAACGACATGGAAGTCGTCATGGGCCGCGGCGGACAGCTCTTCTCGTTCGAGGCGGTGTTCAGCCCGCGCGGCAAAGACGGCAAACCGATGCCGCTCTGGAACCGCACCACCGGTGTTATCGATTCGGACGTCGCCAAGTCCTGGCAACGCTACGACATCCGCATGATCCTCGAAAAAAACTGGAAGACGCTCGGCCCCAAGCTCGCCGGCAAGGTTCACGTCTACATGGGCGGCGAGGACACGTTCTATCTCGAAGGCGCGACCAAGCTGTTGCAAGATTCACAGAAAAAACTCGGCTCCGACGCCGTCATCGAGATCTTCCCGGGACGGCATCATGGTAACTTGATTGATGCAGCGCTGCGGAAGCGCATCAATGAGGAGATGGCGGCCGCAAGCCGCAAGAAATGACGAACGCCGCTTGCGTCTAGCGATCGCGCGGAGCCACGCGAACGCTAAGCCGCAAGCGGCGAACTGAACCTCGGGGGAAGGTTCGTTACTTCAGCGATGTGACGATATCGCTCATCTGCAGCGAATTGTTGGTCACCACGCCTTCGCGGTTCACCAGGAACAGCGTCGGCAGGATGTGGATGCCGTACTGCGTCGCCAGCGGGCTGTTGAGGCCGCTCGCGTTATTCGACGACTGGAACAGGTGCACGCCGGGCACCTGGGCCTGCGCGACGGCGGCTTTCGCCTTGGCCGCGTCCTCGTCGAGGCAGATGCACACCAGGGCGACATCATTCTTGCCGTTGACCTGCGTCAGGATCTGCTTGAGGACGGCGAAGTCCTGCGTGTAGGTCGTGCTGGCGGTCGCCCAGTAGTGAACGACAACCATCTTGCCCTTGAATTCGGCAATGTCAAAGGTCTTGCCCTGGTCGTTCAAAAGCGGACCGGTGAGCGCGATCTTCTGGCCGACGAGGTTGAGCCTTGCGAGCGAACCCGTGGCACGCGCGGCGTGATGGTGGTTCGGATAACTGTCGGTGAACTGCTTGTAGCGGCGCTTGGCTTCCTCGACCTTGCCGGCATATTCGCAGCCGACGGCAAGCTGATTCAGCGCTTCCGGCGCGTCCTCGGCGCGCTGGTACTTCGTGACGAAATCGCCGAGATGGGCCCGAACTTCTTGCTGGCGGCGACGGCGTCCTTGAGCTTGGTGAGGGCGTCAAGCGAGGCCGCGGCGCCGTCGTTCTGGGCCACGGCAGTCATGTTGTCGAAAAGCTGTTTGTACCAGCTCTCCAGTTCGGTTTCCTTGTCGAGCGGGATAATTTCCTTGACCAGCTCGATACGCGTGCGGTAGTAGTCGTCGACGACCTTGCTCTTGCCCACGATGTCAGCGTGGACGTTCTTGTTTTTATCATCGAGGACCGCGAGTTTCTTGAGCAGCTCGGTGAGCTTGTCGTTGCCGCCCGGCGGAGGCGGAGGCTCGACGACATCCTTGCTCGGGGCGTCGACGAGGCGCCAGGCCATGCCGACCTGGATCATTTCGCCGGTCTGGAGCCAGGCGAACTTCTTGTCGGCGGTCGGATAGCGGACGGCGCGCGAGGCGTGCTTGATGATCTCGACGTCGCCGTTGCTGGTGTCGCACTGCGGGACGGCGCTTTCGACGCCGTCGAACTTCGCGCCGGCGAGCTTGTTGGCCTCGAAGCGGAATTTTTCCTTGGCCTGCGCCAGCGAATCGGCGATTGCCTTTTGCTTGGCGGCCGGGAGCTTGAGGGCTTGCATGTCGGCGTCGCTGATGAAGAGCGCTTCGAGCCGTTCGTACTTGCCGGTGCTGACGGCCTGGAAGGCTTCATAGGCGGCTTCGTTGGCGGAGATCATGAGCCAGCGGCTGATGACCCACTTGTCGGTCTTCGGATCGAGCCCGCCGACGCCCCACTTCATGCCGCCGCCGTTGAGCCAGCGGAAGTTATTGGGGAGTCCCTTGAAGGTGGTGTCGATTTCGCGATAGACCTCGACGCCGTCTTTATAGTAGCTCCACATGTCGACCTTGTTGTCGCCGTTGCTGTCGAAGTAACGGCGCAGTGGCTGGCCCTTGGCATCCCGCAGGATGTAGCCGGCCGCCTTGGGAACGCTGCCCTTGAATACCTCAACCGTACAGCCGCGCAGCTCGGCGTCGGTGGGAGTGGTGATCGAGACATCGTCGAACTTGGGGGCCAGCTTCGGATTGAGCATTTCACTGGGGGTGGGCTGAGCCGATGCCTGGGTGACGCTGCCCAACAGCAGCAAGAACCCCGCCAGGAGTTTGCCGAACGCGGGAGTCTTGGTCATCCCTGGGTCTCCTTTCAAGAAGGTGATACAAGCGATACGCACCTTATTGTTTCGGCAATCGGCACGCCCGGCATTGAAAGAAAAGCCGGCAACAGAACCACGGGGAACAAGGGGGCACAGGGAGAGCCACGGAAGACACGGAAATCACGGAATTGGGCAAAGCGGGGCACATGCCTACCCGAGTTTTTTCCGTGTTTGTTCCGTGCCTTCCGTGGCTGCTTTCTATTCTGGTCGGCAAAATATACACTGACAGCCACCGAGGAGGACGTGCCATGTGGTCCCTATTATTGCTCCTGATCGCCGGCGCCGACGCCGTCGACAATGCGCGCTACTTGCGCCCAGCGACGAAAGCGTTCGAACCCGAATGCGAAGTCGTCCTCAAGAAAACCAAGTCGGGTACAACGATCGAAAGCACCACGCATCGCGGCAAAACGAAGATGACGGTCACCGCGCGGTACGACGACAAGGACGTGCTCACCACGGCCGAGACGATCCTGTTCAGCGGCGAGCAAAAGAAGACCGCCCGCGTCACCGTTACCGCCGGCAAGGCGAAGGTCGAACGCGAAGGCCAGCCGGCGCTGGAGCTCGACGTGCCCGCCGGCGTCATCGTCACCTCGGCCCCCGACTGGACCGACACCTGGCTCTTGTGCCGGCGCTATGATCGCACAAAAACAGGCAAGCAAGAATTCCCCGGCCTGTGGATTCATCCGACCGACAAGTGCCAGCGCTTGACGTTTGCCATCGAACGCCGCGGTGCCGACACCATCGAGCACGACGGCAAGAAGCAATCGCTCGATCGCTTCACGATTTGGCTGCGCGGCAACAGCAGTTACGCCGCCTGGGCCGACGCCAAGGGCAACATGATCAAGCTCGTCCCGTTGCCGTACAACGAAAACGCTCGTAACTGGCTGGTGCTGGATGGCTACGAGAAATCCACCGCGGAGTTGCGCCCGTAGGGACAAGCGGCTCGCTTGTCCCCGGAGCTTTAGGGACAAGCGAGCCGCTTGTCCCTACGGAAAAGACGAACCACCATGCTCGAAACCGATCGTCTCATCCTGCGCGAGTTCACGCCCGACGATGCCGAGGCGTTCTTGACCCTCTGCAGCGACCCGGCCATCACGCGCTTCGTTGGCGGCCCCCAAATGAAGACACTCGACCAGGCCCGCGCCGGTCTGCTCGAACGCCCCATCGCCGACTATCGCAAGCACGGCTACGGTCGCTGGGCTTGCGTGTTCAAATCGACCAACCAGGTCATCGGCTTCGCGGGGCTGAAGTATCTCGACGAATTGAAAGAAGTCGATATCGGCTATCGCTTCCTGCCGGCGTACTGGGGCATGGGCCTGGCGACCGAAGCGTCGCGCCCGGTGATCGACTTCGGCTTCACGCACGTCAAGCTGCCACGCATTCTCGGGCTGGTCGATCAAGAAAACACCGCCTCGATCCGCGTCCTGGAAAAGCTCGGCCTCCATTTTGTCGAGGTGATCGATTACTTCCACGGCAAGGTCGCGAAATACGTGATCGATGCGCCGCGCTGAGAAAAACTGTTTCCTGCCGGGCCAGGCTCGTTTACAATCAACTTCAGCTTCCGCCTCGCTTTTCCCGCCTGGTAACCATGCCATGAAACGACTCGCGCTGTGCGCCTTGATCCTTGCTCCGACCTTTGCGCTCGCTCAGCCGCCGCGGCCGATCTCGTTCAACCGTGACGTGCGGCCCATCCTGTCCGATGCCTGCTTTCAATGTCACGGCCCCGACAAGGCGAAACGCAAGGCGAAGCTGCATTTCGATGCCGAGGAAGGGGCGCGCAGCGTGATCGCGCCGAGTAAGCCCGCTGAGAGCGAGCTGATCAAGCGGATCACGTCCAACGATCCCGAAAAACGGATGCCGCCGGCGTCGGCTGCGATCTCGCTGTCGGCTGCCCAGATCGACATCTTGAAACGCTGGATCACGCAAGGGGCGAAGTGGGAGAAGCACTGGGCGTTCCTCGCGCCGGAGCGGCCCGCGTTGCCGAGCGTCAAGAACAAGGCATGGCCGCGCAATCCGATCGATCATTTCGTGTTGGCGAAACTGGAACGCAACGGCCTGGCTCCGTCGCTGGAAGCGGACCCGGTGACGCTGATTCGGCGGATGTCGCTCGACTTGACGGGGCTGCCACCGACGCCGGGCGAGGTCGATGCGTTTGTCAAGGCGTGGAAGACTGCTACGCCGCAAGCGGCAGTCGAGGCGCTCGCGGATCGGTTGCTGGCATCGCCGCGCTACGGGGAACGCATGGCACTGCGCTGGCTCGACGGGGCACGCTACGCCGACACCAACGGCTACCAGACCGACGGCGAACGCATCATGTGGCGCTGGCGCGACTGGGTCATCGAATCCTTCAACGCCAACATGCCGTTCGACCAGTTCACCATCGAACAGATCGCCGGCGACATGCTGCCCAAGGCGACCCTGGAGCAAAAGATCGCGACTGGTTTCAACCGCAACCATCGCGGCAACTCCGAGGGCGGCGTCATCCCCGAGGAGTATGCCGTCGAGTACGTCGTCGATCGTGTCGATACCACCTCAACCGTCTGGCTCGGCCTGGCGGCGGGCTGTGCGCGGTGCCATGATCACAAGTACGATCCGCTCAGTCAGAAAGAGTTCTATCAGCTCTTCGCGTACTTCAACAACGTGCCGGAAAGGGGCAAGGCAATCAAATATGGTAACTCGCCGCCGTACATCAAGACCCCGACGCGCGAACAGGCGAAAAAACTCGCAGAGTTGCAGGCCGCCGCAGATCGGGCCGCGGCGATCGTTTATAACGAACGATTTAGACTTGCCGACGGCCGCGGAGCCTGGGAGAAAACCGTAGCCCCCAACCAAAAACTCGACTGGACGTATCGCTACGATCAGGTCGCCCATTTTCCGCTCGATTCGCTCGCGGTCTATCCGGTCGCCGCCATGCGATCACTGCACGGCGAGCCCAAGCTCGTCCGCGGCCAGATCGGCGACGCGGTCCATCTCGACGGCCAGAGCTGGCTCGAGGCCGGCGATGTTGCCGGCTTCGGGTTCTTCGACAAGTTCTCGTTCGGCGTCTGGATCAAGCCGGCGAAGTCCGACGCCGGCGCCATCCTCTCGAAGATGGTTGATACCGATCGCGCCGACGGCTACCATATTTCGCTCATCCATGGCAAGGTTCACGTCCAGTTCGTGAAGCGCTGGCTCGACGACGCCATCCGCCTCGAAACGGTTGATCCGGTCGAGCCGAAGCAATGGCACCATGTCTTCGTCAGCTACGACGGTTCGCGCGAGGCCAAGGGAATAAAAGTCTACCTCGACGGCAAGCTCGCCAAGGTCAAGGTGAACCTCGACGATCTCAACCAGAACTTCAACACCAAGGAGCCGTTCCGCATCGGCGCCGGCGGCGGCAGCCGCTTCCACGGCGACATCGACGACGTTCGCATTTACAACGACTTCATCCCGCCGGAGGATGTCGCGGCGATCGCCAACCTCGATTCGATCGCATCCATCATCGCGATTCCCTACGATCGGCGAACCTACGCCCAGGCGCGCAAGATTCATCTGTATTACCTCGAAGAGCGAGGCGGCAGCCGTTTTGAAGACTACAAGGCATCTCTGCGCGCAAAAAAGGAGCTGGCAAAGTACGACGCGACCATCCCGACGACGATGGTCATGGAGGAGATGCCGACGCCGCGCGACACGCATCTGTTGTTGCGTGGCGAATATGACAAGAAGGGGATCAAGGTTTTGCCCGGCGTTCCCGCGGCGTTCGCGCCATTGCCCAAGGATGCGCCGAACAATCGCCTCGGCTTCGCGAAATGGCTGGTGGCGCGCGAGAATCCGCTGACGGCTCGCGTTGCCGTCAATCGGCACTGGCAGATGCTGTTCGGCGCTGGGCTGGTCCGCAGCGTCGAGGACTTCGGCGCCCAGGGCGATTGGCCGAGCCACCCGGAGCTGCTGGACTGGCTGGCGGTGGAGTTCATGGACCCGTTTAGCCGCAACGCCGAAGGCGTGCGCGAGGGCCCGAGCAAGGATCCGCGCACGCCTTCGGCGTTGCGGCTAAACGCGTGGGACGTCAAGCGCCTGCTGAAAACGATCGTCACCAGCGCAACATACCGCCAATCCTCGCGCGTCACTCCGGAATTGCTGCAGCGCGATCCCGACAATCGCCTGCTGGCGCGCGGCCCGCGCTTCCGTTTGCCCGCCGACATGATCCGCGATCAGGCGTTGTTCGCCGCCGGCCTGTTGGTCGAAAAGCAAGGCGGCCCATCGGTCCGGCCGTATCAGCCTGCGGGGCTCGCCCAGGAACTGACGGGCACGGAGGACTATGAGCAAGATCACGGCGAGAAGTTGTATCGCCGCAGCCTGTACACGTTCTGGAAGCGGACGATCGCCCCGCCGACGCTGATGACGTTTGACGCCGCCAATCGCGAGACGTGCGTGGTCCGCGAGACGCGCACGAACACGCCGCTGCAAGCGCTCAGCCTGATGAACGACGTGACGTTCGTGGAGGCCGCCCGCGTGATGGCCGAACGTGTCATGAAACAAGAAAAGGACCCCAGTTCACGTTTAGCGCTCGCCTGGCGCCTCGCGACGTCGCGCTCCCCCCGCCCGGCCGAGCTGAAGGTGCTGCAATCCGCCCTCGACCGCCATCACGCCCACTACCGCGCGCACCGCGATGCCGCGTTGAAGCTCGTCAGCACAGGCGAGGCCCCGCGCGACCAGAAGCTCGACGTCGCCGAGCACGCGGCGTACTCGGCGGTTTGCAATTTGATCTTGAATTTGGATGAGGTGATTACGAAAGAGTGAGATCCGCTGCGAATATGAGGTGTCGATGAAACCGATCCCCAAATCCGACGCGCGCGCTTGGATGGCCTTGCCGCTGATCTTCGTGGCGTTGGGTGTAGTGGTGTTGCTCCTGCCATGCGTGCTTGCCCTCGCGGGCGCCGGAATCTACTTCGCCACGAAGGAGCGGCCCGCGGACAATCCGCCACCGCTCGCCGAGGGACCAAAGGACGACGGCCCAAAGAAAATTGACAAAGCGAAAGTCAATCCCGGTCCGGGGAAGCCAAAGGATGACCCGAAGAAGGACTTCCGCGAGCCTTATGGACAGGATTATTTCAAGCTTCCCGACAACAATTTTCAGTGGCCCAACCGAGCGGCCGCGCCCCAGATTCCGCGTGAGCAAATCATGCCTCGCGCCAACGAACAGCCGGGACTTCTCAGCGCCAAGAGCGATCTGTGGCACCGGCTTGCCGAACAAACGCGGGCGAACAAGATCCTCAAAACATCGATTCACTGCGGTACTCATGGCCGCGATCCCTTCCTGGAACTTCCGCCGGAGGGGGCCTTGCTGATCGGTTTCTACGGCGATGCCGGCGACTGGATGGGCTATGTGCAGCCCATCTTTCTGAGCGCCGACGGTGAAAAACCGGGCCGAGCGTATGGCCAACCAAAAAACCGGGTTATGATCGTCAAGGCGAAGGACGGCTATGCGGTCGGTCAGCTTTACGTCCGCGCCGGCGATCTGTTCAACGGCTTCGGCGTCAAGTTCATGAAGGTCAAAGCGCACGGTCTCGATGTCAACGACAGCTACGAATCGGAGTATGTCGGGGGCATGGGCGGCGCCGGGTTTCACCTCGGCGGCGACAGTGCGTTCATGGTCGGCATCCACGGCCGACTCATCACCGACGGCGCCTTCGTTCCCGTCGGCAACGTGGCAACGCTCGGCGGCGTCTGCGTCAAGATGCCGACCAAGGACTGAGCGAAACAGGAGTAAACATGGCAACCGGTATTGTAACGCCGACCCCCGGACTCTGGGAGCGCTACCAAATGGCGATGGACAAGCTCACGGATCGACTCAATCGCATTACCGCGGCGCTGACCAAGATGAGCGTTCCCTACGCGCTCGTCGGCGGACAAGCCGTGATTTTCTGGGTTGCGACCAAAGACCCGGCCGCAGTGCGCACCACCAAGGACATTGATATCTTGCTCGACCGCGCCGACTTGCCCAGGGCAAAGAGTGCGGCCCTATCCGCCGGTTTTGAATACGTCGAAGTGATCGACGTCGGCATGTTTCTGGAGCCGAGCGATCCCAACCCGAGGCATGGCGTTCACCTGGTTTGGGCCGGCGAGAAAGTAAAGCCGGAGGACCCGCTGCCGAATCCGAAAATCGACGAGCGCCAAGAGCTGGAGCCCGGCAAATCGGTAGTTCTGCTCCCCGGGTTGTTGCGCACCAAACTGATGGCGAACCGCGACAAGGACCGCGTGCATCTGCGCGACATGATCGACGTCGGCTTGATCGACCGCTCGATGCTGGCAGGATTGCCGGCGGAGTTGGCGACGCGGTTGGATGCGCTGCTGACGGATGCGGGGCGATGAAATGTTGAATTTCCTTCGAAGTTTTGGTTTCCGAGAAATTCCGTGGACGCCGCTATGCATTGGGATAATTCTCGGCGTCATACTCGCATTGGCCATCAGGTATGCCCTCTGGAGGAACGAGACTGTAGGGCCTCACATTGATGTCGGGCTGATAGTTGTCGGTATCGTGATCGGCGGCTTTCTCGGTCTTTGCTACTCATTCTTGGTTGGCATTTGCTGGTCTTAGTAGCGATTTTGCGGCCCCAGGAGAGGAGTATTCGCATCCATGATTTCCAAATTAATTACAAATCAATCCCACCGTTACTTCCTCCGCCGAAGCGGCCTCAGCTTGGCGCCGACTACCTTCTTGGTCTCCGCCGCTTCATCAAATCGCCGCGTCGAATCAACCCCTGGGCGAAGCCTTCCATGATGACGAACGGCTGCAGGAGCGGATTGCGAAACCGGAAGCGATAGCGGCGCGGCAGGCCGATGCGCTCCAGCACGGGGCCGCGCTCGGCGTTGCAGAAGTCGGCAAGGTGCCGCGAGAACGCCGCGATGGCGGCTTTATCTACAACTGACTATAAGTATTCATGCGCACGATGTCACGACGCTGCAATGGCCAAGATGCCTGTTCCCGAACGGGCTGAAGGATGTTACGATTTACTGCGAGGATGCCGGATGTTCCGAGAGCCGAGGTTATCGATGCATTCTTTGCATGACGCCGTTCATCTCCAGACCCGCCGTTACTTTCTTCAGCGAGGGGGCCTTAGTCTGGGCGCCGTCGCGCTCGCGTCCCTCATGAATGAAGACGCCCGCGCCGATGCACTGCCCGGCTTGCCGCACTTCGCGCCGAAAGCCAAGCGCGTCATCTACCTGCTGCAATCCGGGGCGCCCTCGCAGCTCGACCTCTTCGACTACAAGCCGCGCCTCGCCGACATGCGTGGCGTCGATCTGCCCGACTCCGTGCGCCGCGGGCAACGGCTCACCGGCATGACCGCGACCCAAGAACGCTTCCCCATTGCGCCGTCGATGTATCGCTTCGCCCGGCATGGACGCAGCGGACAGTGGATCAGCGAGTTGATGCCGCATCTCTCAACGATCGCCGACGACCTCTGCTTCGTCAAGTCGATGCACACCGAGGCGATCAATCACGACCCGGCCATCACGTTCTTCCAGAGCGGCGCCCAGCTCGCGGGCCGGCCGAGCATGGGAGCCTGGCTCGCGTATGGCCTGGGCAGCGAGAACCGCGATCTGCCCGCCTTCGTCGTCATGATCTCGCAGGGCTCCGGCAACCCCGCCGATCAGCCGCTCTACGATCGCCTGTGGGGCAGCGGCTTTCTCCCGTCGCAATATCAAGGCGTCAAGTTCCGCTCGATGGGCGATCCGGTGCTGTTCCTCTCCAACCCCGACGGCGTGGATGCCGGCACGCGCCGCCGCATCCTCGACGATCTCGCGCAGCTCAACCAGATGCGGCTCGAAGAAACCGGCGATCCCGAAATCCGCACGCGCATCGCCCAGTATGAACTCGCCTCGCGCATGCAGACCGCCGTTCCAGAGTTGACCGACATCTCGCGCGAGCCTCGCCACGTGCTCGACATGTACGGCCCCGAGGTGCGAACGCCCGGCTCGTATGCGTACAACTGCTTGCTCGCCCGCCGGCTGACCGAGCGCGGCGTTCGCTTCGTGCAGCTCTTCCACCGCGGCTGGGACCAGCACGTCAACTTGCCGCGGCAGATCACCGGGCAGGCGCGCGACACCGATCAGCCGTCGGCTGCCCTCATCAAGGACCTGAAAGCGCGCGGCCTGCTCGACGACACGCTGGTCATCTGGGGCGGCGAGTTCGGCCGAACCGTCTACTGCCAGGGCACGCTGACGCACGACAACTATGGCCGCGACCATCACCCGCGCTGCTTCACGTTCGGGCTCGCGGGCGGCGGCATCAAGCCGGGCATGAGTTGGGGCCAGACCGACGACTTCAGCTACAACATCGACGAGAACCCGGTCCACGTCCACGACCTGCACGCCACCATGCTGCACTGCCTGGGCATCGACCACCGCCGCCTGACATATCGGTATCAAGGCCGCAACCATCGGCTGACCGATGTGCACGGCAATGTCGTCGAGGAGATTTTGCTATGATCTGGGCAAAACTGACGGTTGCGGTGCTGCTGCTCGCGGTGGCGGGGTGCAGCGATTTCGCCATTGCCAATAAAGTCCCGGAAAACGAACGCCCCGCAGTGCGATTGGTGCAGAAGTTCGACAAGCATGTGCTGGAGATCGATAAGGCGCCGCCGTACCATGTGCGCGTGGTCAACATCCACAACCACCCGGTCACGGATGCCGACCTGCAGAAGATCAAAGAGCTCAAGCGATTACGCTCCCTGGTTCTCAACCAGACCTTGATCACGGACGCGGGCGTCAAGGAACTGCGGGACCTGAAGGAGTTGGACTCGCTCGGCCTGGCCGGCACCGGCGTGACCGACGCGGGCCTGCAGCATGTCAAGGTTCTCACCACGCTCGAATGGCTTAACATCAACGAGACCCAGATTGGCGACGCCGGGCTTGCCGATTTGAAGACGCTCACGAACCTTGAGACGCTGTACGTTCGAGGCACCCCGATCACCGATGCCGGGCTCAAACACTTGAAGGGCCTGCCTAGATTGCAATCCCTCGATTTCGCGATGACACGAATCACGGATGCCGGCCTCAAGGACTTGAAGCATCTCGCCAACTTGGAGGAGCTGGATCTCAGCGACACCAAGATCACCGACGCGGGCATGAGGGACCTGAGGGGCCTGGCGAATCTGAAGAGGCTTCACCTGGATGGCCTGCCGATCACGGACGCCGGGCTCATGGAATTGAAGGACCTGCCAAGCTTGCAAGAGCTGCACATCCGCACGACGCAAATCACCGACGCCGGGCTCAAGGAGCTGAAGGACTTCAAGAGCCTGCGCGAGCTGTCCGTTTCCATCCCGAACGTCAGCGACGCCGGAATCCAGCAGCTCAAGACGTCACGACCGGATATCGAGGTAAGATTGCCATCGTCCGAATGACAGGGCCGCAACGATGACGGACGTGCATGGCAATGTGGTGGAGGAGATTTTGCAGTAGGCGGGTAGAATAATCTGGAAGTAGCCTGGAGGGATTTCCGATGCCGACGATCCAAGAGATCAATCGCGAACTGGCCGACAAGATTGTCATTCAGGCTCAAGGAGATCCGCGCGCTTTTGGAGGGAAATTTGTCGGCCTTGCGAATGGTCAAATTGTGATTGCGACGGATGACCTTGATGAACTCGATAGGCGCCTGGGCCAGGCCGAACCGGACGCGGCGAGGACCTACATCGTCGAAATCGGACTCGACACCAGTAAGGTGCACGAAATCTGGTCGCCACAACAAATGTTGGCTCGCGCTCTTGCTGGTTCCGATCGAGTTTCCAACGAATGAGTCTTGCATTCCGCGCATGGACGGAAGGTGGCTCACATGAAGATGCAGCGATCACGACTTATACGCAGTTTCGCCGCTCTGCTGACGGCGACGCTCCTCGCCGCGGCGGTTGGCTTCGGCGCTTTCGCCATCCCATCGGCTCCTGAGCGTCCCGCCGAAAAGGCGCCGCCGCCGCCGCGCGAATGGCCGATGTTCGGCGGGTCGCCGCAGCGCAATCAGGTCAACCTCGTCGAGAAGAACCTGCCGATCTCCTGGGAAGTCGACGCCAATAAGCGTAAGAACATCAAATGGGTCGCCGACCTCGGCTCCAAAACGCACGGCGGCCCCGTCATCGCCGGCGGACGCATCTTCGTCGGCACCAACAACCAACGGCCACGCGATCCGATATGGCTGAAACCCAGGGTCGATCGACTCGACCGGCTCGTTATCGGCAAAGACGGCAAACCGGTTCTGGAGCCGATCGACCTCGGCGTCCTGATGTGCTTCCGCGAATCCGACGGCAAGTTCCTCTGGCAGGCGGTCCACGAAAAACTGCCGACGGGGACCGTGAACGATTGGCCGTACCAGGGGCTCTGCTCGATGCCGGTGGTCGAAGAGAATCGCCTTTACTACGTCAGCAACCGCTGCGAGGTCGTCTGTGCCAACGTCGAGGACGGCAAGGCGATCTGGACGCTCGACATGATCAAGGAACTCGGCGTCTTTCCGCACGCGATCTCGGCTTGCTCGCCGCTGATCGTCGATGACCTCGTGATGATCGTGACCAGCAATGGCGTCAACGAAGATCACATCGTGCCCCCGGATCCGAAGGCCCCGAGCTTCCTTGCCGTCCACAAGAAGACCGGCAAACCTGTCTGGCAAGACAATTCGCCCACGGCCAAACTTGTCGGCGTCGATCACAACAAGCCAGGTTACCTCGACCTCGTCAAGAAGCTCAAAAACCGTGGCGAATTGTTGCTACACGCCCAGTGGTCGAACCCGGCGTTTGCCGACGTCAAGGGCAAGCCGCAGGTCATCTTCCCCGGCGGCGACGGCTGGCTCTACGCGTTCACACCGCAGGGCAGTCTGATCTGGAAGTTCGATTGCAATCCCAAGGACGCCCGGTTTGAGCATTAAGGCCGCGGCACGCGCCTCCCGTTCGTCGGCACACCGGTCATCTACAAGAATCGTGTCTACATCGGGCTCGGCGACGATCCGGAATACAACGCCGGCGTCGGGCATCTGTGGTGCATCGACACGACCAGAAAGGGCGACGTCTCGCCCGAACTCTTCGACGGCGACAAGATTGTCAAGAATCCGAACTCGGCCGTTGTTTGGCACTACGGCGGCGTCATTGCCAACCAGATGGAAGCGAACCGATTGCAGCGCAACTATTACTTTAGCAGAACGATGTCGACCTGCGCCATTCACGATGGCCTGGTGTATGCCGCGGACCTGGCCGGCGTGCTGCACTGCCTCGATGCCGACACCGGCAAGAAACAGTGGGAGCACAATACGGAATCGCAAAACTGGATTTCGCCGTACTATGTTGACGGCAAGGTCTACCTGGGAACCGACGGGAAGTCCGTTTTCGTCTTCCAGCATGGCCGGCAAAAGAAGCTGCTCGCGGAGGTCGAGATGGAGGGCAAGGTCCGCGTCGCTCCGGTCGCGGCGGGCGGCGTGCTGTACCTCACGACGGAGAACAAGCTCTACGCCATCGCGAACGATCGGTGATTTCCTTCCGAGGGTGTACGACATGGTTTGCAAGGGGTTCGTGACGTTGCCCAGGTTTTGTAGCCGCGTTCGCCAGAACGCGGGAGAACTTCGCCGCAACCCCGCCCGCATTCTGGCGAATGCGGCTACGGGCTTTGCAAACCGTGTCGTACTCTCTCCTTCCGAAGGAACCGAAAATTGAAATGGCGTCGGCACGTCCACGCAGGGTATAATCAACCTGAGCAACGACGGGTCCAAGTACTCTGGTGATGCCATGTCCATGACCATCGCGCCGCCTGCTGCAAATGGAACGGCCGCAGGGTCGCTGCCGATCCTGCGGTTGAGCGTCGACCAGTACCACGATATGATGCGCGCGGGGATTCTGGATAGCGGCGATCCGATCGAGCTGCTGGAAGGGTTGTTGGTGCTCAAGATGTCGAAGAACCCGCCGCACGTTTACGCCAACTCTCGCCTGGACGATCTGCTCTCCGATCTCGTGCCGGCGGGCTGGTTCGTCAATTCGCAGGATCCGATCACGACGCTGGAGAGCGAGCCGGAGCCGGACGCGAGCGTGGTGCGTGGCAGCCGGCGCGATTTCCTCAAAGGCCATCCGAAACCGAAAGATGTGGCCATGATCGGCGAGGTGTCGGATTCGACGCTGGAGTACGATCAAGGCATCAAGAAACGAATTTACGCGCGGGCGGCCATTCCGGTGTACTGGATCGTCAATCTGGAGGATCGCAGCATCGAAGTCTACAGCGATCCGACCGGCCCGGCCGATGAGCCCGACTATCGGAAGCATGAAGTGTATGGCGAGAACGATCAGGCGCCGCTCGTTCTGGACGGCCAAGAAGTCGGTCGAATCGCCGTCAAGGACGTATTGCCGTGAGTCACTAGCCCTCAAATAAGCGAAGGCTCCCGGCTATTGTAAGAGATTTTGTCTGGTGATCGGAGCGCACCGTCTACGTCCTGGTTGGTGTTGGATCAAGCTTGGCGT
>JACQFG010000207.1 GCA_016200155.1 Planctomycetota bacterium
AGCGGAATCTTCGTATGGCGGGCCGCGACGATCCTGCGCGAGCTGCGCCACAATCAACCGAAGCTGACAGCCGCCCTCGAACGCATGGCCGCCGCCTGGGACACGCCGCAGACCGAGGAGGTGCTGACGATGGAATACGCCGGGCTCGATCGGATCAGCATCGATTACGCCGTCATGGAGAAAGCGCGTGAGGTGCTGATGGTGCAGGCGCCGTTCCTGTGGGACGACGTCGGCAGCTGGCTCGCCCTCGAACGCCGCATGCCGCAGGACGCCCAGGACAACACGGTCCTCGCGAATCACCTCGGCATCGACACGCACCACTGCGTCATCGCCGGCGAGACCGACAAGCTCATCGCCACGCTCGGCGTCAGCGATCTGATCATCATCCAGGACGGCGACGCGATTTTAGTGGCGCATCGCGAGGAGGAAGGAAACATCAAGAAGGTCGTCGAGCAACTCAAAAAGGCGGGACTGGAGAAGTATCTGTAACCAGAATTGAATCACGAAAATACGAAAAACGAAGGCTCGAAAGGAGAGGTCATGGGTCATGAATTTGAAGTGTTGTCGGGACGAATCCTGGAGGCGGCAGTTGCCGTGCACAAGGCGCTGGGGCCGGGTTTTCTGGAGAGCATTTACCAGAAGGCGATGGAAGTCGCTCTTCGCCGCCGGGAAATATCCTTTGAGGATCAAAAGGAAATTGGTGTTGTCTTTGAGGGGGAATTGGTTGGCCTGCACCGGCTTGATCTCGTGGTCTCCAACGAAATCATCGTCGAACTGAAGGCAGTCAAAGCATTCGAGGACATACATTACGCTCAACTCAAATCATATCTCAAAGCGACCGGCCTTCGGGTCGGTCTGTTGCTCAACTTTAACGCGACGACGCTGGCAATCAAGCGGGTTGTCCATTGAGTTTTTCGTGTGTTTCGTCTTTCGTACTTTCGTGATTCGTATTATGAACCCCCGCACCCGAATCCTCGGCATCGATCCCGGCAGCGTGCGGCTTGGCCTCGCGATCAGCGATGTCGAGCGCCGGCTGGCGTCGCCGCTGACCACCTACACGCGCCGCGATCCGGTGCAGGACGCTCTCTTCTTCAAGAAGCTGATCGAGCTGGAGGAGATCGGCCTCATCGTCGTCGGTCTGCCGATTCACGAGGACGGCAGCGAAGGCGCCCAGGCGAAGGCGGCCCGCGTCTATGGCGCCTGGCTGCACGAGGCGACGGGGTTGCCGTGCGTGTTTTACGATGAGCGTTTCACCTCGTTCGAAGCCGACGCGGCTCTTGCCGACATCGGCTTGACGAAGAAGAAACGCAAGGCCCGTCGCGATCGCGTAGCGGCGCAGATCCTGTTGCAGACTTACATTGACGCAGGTTGTCCGGGCTCGGCTGCATGATTCCGTCCTTTTCCTCGTGACGGTGTCGCCTTCGGACGTTATCGTATCCTTAATCCCCTGGCGCGAGGTTCTCTCCATGCGTTGGCATTCGATTGTCACGTTCGTCGTTGGCGCATCCCTACCGTTGTGGCTCGCGGACGATGGCGCCGGTCAGATCAAGGACAAGGACTTCGCCGCCGAGCTGCCGCGCATCGCACCGAAGGCCCCGAAGGATGCCGTGGCGACCTTCAAGCTCGCCCCCGGCTTCAAGGTCGAGCTGGCCGCATCGGAGCCCGCGCTTCGCTCCCCCGTCGCCGTTGATTTCGATGAAGACGGCCGTATGTACGTTGCGGAGTTTCCCGAGTACAACCAGCACGGCAATCCGAACTTCAAGGAACGCGGCGCCATCAAGCTGCTCGAAGACACCAAGGGGACCGGCGTCTACGACAAGGTCACTACGTTCGCGGAACTCGACTCGCCCGTCGCGCTATGCTGCTGGGACGGCGGTATCTTCGTCGGCGCGGTGCCGCACATCTATTACCTGAAGGACACGAAGGGCACGGGTAAAGCGAACGTCAAGAAGATCATCTACACCGGGTTCGGCCGCGACAAGGCCGGCGAGGGTATGTTCAACTCGTTCCGCTGGGGATTGGACAATCGCTTTCACATTTCGACGAGCGCCGCCGGAGGAAGCGTGAAGCTGGCTGAAGCGAAAGACCCGCAAGTCTTCAACGTGCGCGGCCACGGCTTCTTGTTCGATCCGCGTTCGCTCAAGTTCGAGCTGATCGCCGGCAGCGCCCAGCACGGCATGTCGATAGACGACTGGGGCCGCAAGTACACGTGCGACAACTCGAACCCCGTCCATCTGCTGATGTACGATGGCCGCTACCTGCTCAAGAACCCGTACGTGCAAGCGCCGCCGCCGTTGCTCAACATTCATAGCGCCGAGCGCAGGAATTACCTCAAACGAATCAGCCCCAACGAGCCATGGCGTATCGTCCGCACGCGGCTGCGGCTCAAGGGCGAAGTCCCCGGCCCGACCGAAACCGGCGAAGTCTCCGGGCACTTTACCGGCACCACCGGCGTCACCGTCTATCGCGGCGATGCGTTTCCGCCGGAACATCGTGGGACGTTATTTGTTGGGGAGGTGGCGAACAACCTAGTTTACCATGCACGAGTTATTCCAACGGGGCTCACTGCGAACGCTAAACGAGTGGAAGCGGAACAGGAGTTTCTTGCGTCGACCGACAACTGGTTCCGGCCCGCCCAGTTCGCGAACGCTCCGGACGGCACGCTCTACGTCATCGATCACTATCGCGAAATCATCGAGACGATCGAATCGATTCCGCCGGTGATTCTCAAGCATCTGCACATCGAATCGGGCGTCAATCACGGCCGCATCTGGCGCATCGTGCCGGACGGATTCAAACGCCCTGCCTTGCCGCGCTTGAGCAAGGCAACGACGGCGGAACTCGTGAAACTGCTCGAACATCCCAACGGCTGGCATCGCGATACGGCATCGCGGCTGCTGTATCAGCGTCAGGATGCGCAGGCGGTTCCCCTTCTGCAGAAGATGATTCGCAACTCGAAGGCGCCGCTTGCAGTCGTGCACTCCCTGTATGCCCTGGACGGCTTGAATGCCCTGGAGGTTGGCGACGTGCTGGCGGCTCTGCTGGCCGATCCCGAACCGCGCGTGCGCGAACACGCCCTGAAGCTGAGCGAGCGGTTCCAGACGGAGGTAAACGTCCGCCGGGTATTGCTGCTGATGAGCGAGGAAGAGCGCGATCTGCGTGTGCGCTTTCAACTGGCGTTTTCGCTTGGCGCCGTCGAGGGCGAACTCGGCGCGCGGGCCCTGCACAACCTTGCCGTCAAGGACAGCAAGGACGCCTGGATGCGGCTCGCTATCCTCACCTCAGCGCACGGCCGGCGCGGCGACCTGTTCCGCACGCTTGCCGACGACAAGAAATTGAGTTTGTCCGCCGAGGGAAGAACCCTGTTGAATGCACTGGCCGTGCAAATCGGCGCGGCCAATCACGACAACGAGCTGGCGGAAATCCTGGCCATGATCGACCGCCTCCCGAAAAATGAGGGGGTCCTGTACATGGCGAGCCTCATGAGCAAGCTGCCGCCGAACGCGCGCGATCGAATTACCAAGTCGGGCAAGGCGGGCGAACTGTTCAAGGAATTGATTGCCGAGGCGATCAAAGCGTCGAGCGACGAGAAGCTGGCACTCCCGAACCGGGTTGTCGCCGTCCGCACGCTGGGCCTCGCGGAATTCGACAAGGTGAAGCCGAATTTCGTCGAGTTCCTCAAATTCAAGCAGCCGGAAGTCATCCAGAAAGCCGCCCTGGAAACACTGGTGCGGTTCGATCAAGCCGGCGTGCCCGCTCTCATCATCGACGCCTGGCCGAGCCTCAGTCCGCAGGTTCGCGCCACGGCAGCCGAGACGCTGTTCGCCCGGTCCGTGTGGATTCACACGTTTCTCGATGCCGTCGAGAAGGGCAAAGTCAAAACCGGCGAGGTCGATCCGGCCCGCATCAAGCTGCTGCAGATCTCCGCCGACGCCAAGATTCGCGACCGGGCCGATAAGCTCTTCAAGGGAACGCAGCTCTCGAAGCGCAAGGATGTCATCGATGCCTATCAGAAATCGTTGACGCTCAAGGGTGACGTCAAGAACGGCAAGGCGCTGTTCAAGAAGAACTGTACCGCCTGCCATCGCATGGAAGGCGTCGGCGAACAGATCGGCGCCGAGCTGGGTGCGATCAGGGACCGCGGGGCCGATTTCATCTTGCTGAACGTCCTCGACCCGAACCGCGAAGTGCTGCCGAAGTTCATCACCTATTATGTACAGACCGATAGCGGTCGCACGTTGACGGGGATGATCCTGGCCGAGACGGCGACGAGCATTACTATTCGCAAGCCGGACGGAACGAACGAGACGGTCCTGCGCGTCAACATCGAGGAATTGCGCTCGACCGGCATGTCGTTCATGCCGGAGGGCTTGGAGAAGTCGATCAACCACCAGGAGATGGCGGATCTGATTGCGTATTTGATGTCGGTGCGATAAGACTCATGGCAGAAAAATCTGGGGTGAAAAATGAAATCCAATACGGCGTGGCCACTGGATTATTTTTCCCCTCAGATTTTTCTGCCAATGAATTGTGGAGGCCAGCAATGTATGTACGCGCTTTGTTTTTGGGATTCGTCTTGCTTGTGTGCATTGGGGCGCCGGCGCTGGCACAGGAAAAACAGACGACCTGGCAAGCCGGCGCCGCCAAGGTCGTCATCACGCCACGCGAGTTTATGTGGATGTCCGGTTATGGCGGCCGCAACAAGCCCGCTGACGGCAAAGTGCATGACCTCTGGGCCAAGGCGCTCGTCCTCCAGGACCCTCAGGGCAATCGCTGCGTCCTCGTCACCATGGACCTCGTCGGCATCGATCGCACGCTCTCCGATGACGTCTGCGCGACCATCAAGAAAAAGCACGGCTTCGAACGCAGCAACATCATGCTGTCGGTGTCGCACACCCACTGCGGGCCGGTCGTGGGACGCAATCTGCTGACCATGTACAATCTGGACGAGAAGCAGCTTGGGCTCGTCAAGAGCTACACCCAGGACCTGCACGACAAGCTGGTCGAACTGGTCGGCGTGGCGGACAAGAATGCACGGCCCGCCAACATTTCCTGGGCGACGGGCCGCACGACCTTCGCGACCAACCGCCGCGAAAACGTCGAGAAGAACGTCCCCGACCTGCGCGAGCTGGGCAAGCTCAAGGGCCCGGTCGATCACGATGTGCCGGTGCTCTGCGTGCGCGACCTTGAAGGCAAGGTCAAGTCGATCGTGTTCGGTTATGCCTGCCATGCGACGGTCATGGACTTCTACAAATGGTCCGGCGACTATCCGGGGTTCGCACAACTCGAGCTGGAGAAACGTTACCCCGACGCGACGGCGTTGTTCTTCGCAGGTTGCGGGGCCGATCAGAACCCGCTGCCGCGCCGCAAGAACGAACTGGCCGAAGCGTACGGCAAGCAACTCGCGCAGGCAGTCGATCAGGTCATCAAGGCGCCGATGGCAACCGCGCGGCCCACCCTGCGGACGACCTACACGACGGTGGATATCCCGTTCGGCGAATTGCCGACGCGCGAGAAGCTGGTACTCGACACGATGAGCAAGGATCGCTTCATCGCCGCCCGCGCCAAGACGCTGCTCGCGGAATTCGAGAAGGCCGGCTCGCTCAAGAAAATCTACCCGTATCCCGTGCAAGCGTGGCGCCTCGGCGACGATCTGACATGGATCGCTCTGGGCGGCGAGGTCGTCGTCGATTACTCGTTGCGGCTCAAGAAAGAACTAGCCGTGTCCCCCTCTCCCCCTGGGAGAGGGGTGAGGGGTGAGGGGATCTGGGTCACCGGGTACGCCAACGACGTGATGGCGTACATCCCATCGCTCAAGGTGCTGAAGGAGGGCCGCTACGAAGGCGACACGTCGATGATTTATTACGGGATGCCGTGCGCGTGGGGGCCGCGCGTGGAGGGACTGATCGTGGAGACCGTGCATGGGCAGGTCGCACGGGTTCGTAAATGACTGGGCGAGCCGAGCCCCGTAAG
>JACQFG010000205.1 GCA_016200155.1 Planctomycetota bacterium
CGGTCAGATGTCCGGCAATCAAATTAGGGCATCCGTGGTAGTCGGACGCGAACGAAATAATCTCCTTGTCGGCGGGGGCGACCTGGCGGACCCAGTGCAAGATCGTGGCAGACGTTTCGTCCCTGGCTGGAACGGCACGCGGTCGATGTCATCCAGCCCGATTGCACCAAGTGCGGCGGCATCAGCGAAGCCATCCGCATCGCCTGGATGGCGTACGAGCACAACATCTGGTACGTCCCACACGGCTGGAACACCGCGATCGGACTGGCCGCTGACCTGCACCTGGTCGCCGCGGTGCCGGTGGCGCGGTATGTGGAATACCTGACGCCGACGCCGTACATCGACGAGCTGATTACGGTCCCGTTCAAGCCGGACGCGGAGGGGTTCTTGCGGATCCCGGAGAAGCCAGGGCTAGGGATCGAGCTGAACCGGGAGGCGCTGAAGCGGTATGGGGTATAATGCTGGGAAAGGAGAACAACGATGAGCCAGGTTGATATCGAAGCGATCTACGAACACGGGACACTGAAGTTGCCGCAAGAGCTGCCGTTGCCGGACGGGCAGAAGGTGACGATCACCATCCATGGGACAAGTCCGAACGTGCCGCGCCGTCGAGGATTGATCGAATGGAAGGGAAGCATCGAGGATCTCGATTATCTGATCATGAATGACGACAATAGCACGTTGGAGGCGTCATATGATGCCGACGCGTATAGGCGTTGAGGAGTTCTTCATGAAAAAAACTGAAGTTGAATATGCGCTAGACAGTTTGTCAAAACTGGTTGAATATGTCTTTGAACATCGGCAGGGACCGATTCCTCCGTTGACGTATCAAAAGCTCGCTGCGCGAATTGGCAAACTTAACAGGCTCGGAGACCCTCATCCGCGCATGGGAAGAATACTCGGGAAAATGGGACACATGTTCGACGGCCTTGTGGGTGATTGGGGCGAGGGGATTCCGCATATTCAAAGCCTCGTGGTGAACAAAACTGGCAAGTTGAAAGGCTTGCCAGACGAGGGAATCAAGGAATTTTGGGAAGAGTATCCAACCCTGTCCCGTGCGGCGAAAGAAGACAAAACGCGGACCGAGTATAAGAAAATAGTAGCATTCGGAAGTCGATGGAACGAAGTGCTGGCCAGTCTGGACCTACCCAAATTAACCCAACAGGATGATGCGCCAACCGATTCAAAGTCATTCGGAAAAGGCGGTGAATCGGAGCAGCACAAAGCACTGAAGGAACATGTTCGGCAAAACCCTGAAATAGTCGGCGCCTCGAAGGAATGGGAGGCGATTTCGGAATACGCCTTGGCGTCTCTCGATGAGGTTGACGTGCTGTTTAAGGGGGATGTTTCCTGCATCGCCGTTGAAGTCAAGTCCGTTCTCTCGGACGGGTGCCCCGACGATTATAAGCGCGGATTGTATCAAACAATCAAGTACGGCGCAGTGCTGCAGGCGATGATTTTGGAGGAGACCTATGGCCTTCCTTCGCAAATCACCTCCGTCTTGGTGTTGGAGTCTGTGCTTCCCGCCCAATTTCGCCAATTGGCTGAGGTCCTCGGAGTCACGGTAATTGAGAACGTCAAAGTCACGCGCCGGGCTGTTTGATCTCGAATTCATCCTGGCGCTCACCGCCCGGCGTGACGCGATAGACCTTCGCGACCACCGCCGAAGCGGCAAGATAGGGACCGATGGCGCCAGGGATGTCCTTGGCCAAACGTTTGAATCGGTCCGCCGCGCCAGAGGCGTCGTTGGCAGTGACGATGATCGTGAGATCGCCGTTTTTCGAGCTAGAGCGCTCTTGCAGCCAGACAATACCCGAGCCGCCGAGATTCTGTTCCAAGGCATCAAGCCGATCGACAAACGACGCGATCCGGCTCGCCATCGATTCCGGTTGTTTTTGCGCGGCAAGCATCAAATGCAATTCCAGAAACACCTGCTCGGGAACGATCATGTTCACCTTCACCGGCGGCAGCGCATGGTTCTTGATCACGAAGTCGCCGCTGGTGCGCGGCCCCTCACTGCGAGGCCATCCCGATGCATCAATTTTCACCGGCGGCAGAGCATGGTTGCGGATCACAAACTCGCCGCTCTGACGCGGTTTTTTTTCCTCGCTCATAACGTCGCACTCCCATCAAGGACAATCAGGTCAGCCGTTTCGCCTGGCAATTGCAAATGGTCGCAAATGCGGACAAAAGCACGTTCAAGGCGCCATGGCGTTGGCGCCAGTCGATCGCCCACGCCGTTGGTTCTGCACCATGCGGCTCAACACCTGGCGAAAGAAATCAAGCAGATGATCTTCCGCCGCGTGGCCTTCGAGGATGCCGAGCGCCTGGGCGATCGCCTCGAAGGTGGACATGCGGTCGGCAAAGGTATTGCGGCGCAGGCGGTGGACGTCGAGCATCGAGCCATCGAGGCGGACGGGGCGGGCCTGGCGGAGCATGGGGACGCGGCGCATCATGTGCTGCGTCTGATTCCAGTTGCCGTCGGGGACCAGCAGCGTCAGGGGCCGCGTCAGCGGAGCGATGTACTCGGACGTAAGCGGCTGGGCGCCGCATCCAGGGAAGAGCACCAGCGTGGACGGCGAGCCGGCGTCAATGCCCGCGCTGCTCACGGTCTGGTGCGGCAATCCGTGCAGGCGCACGTCGCCGTCCCTGGTTGCCAGGCGTGCGAGGTAGCCGGTGTTGGTCGAGCGGCGCCATTCCTTCGAATGGATGATGACGACCAGCCGCGTCGAAACATCGAGCCGCGGCGCGTCGGCACAGACGCACACCTCCGGCCGCAGGCGACAGCCGGTGCAGCACTGGGGAGTGGTGTTGTCGTTCGTCCTCATTCTCTTATTCAATGACATTTCCACATATCGGCTTTCGCAGCGACCATTCGATCGACGGCGTCGTGTCCGCGCGCAATTTGCCCGGTTGTTGCGGATACCGGAGAGGGAATGGATGCCCTTGACATCGCCTCGGGTATACTGAATACATAATAAAGGCCCGGCGCAACGTTTCGAGGTGCAATCATGGGCAACAAGCCAGGATCACTCAGCGATCGCGTCCGCTCCTTGCGCCTCAGCGATTCTACTGAAGCGACCGGCAACGCCTGGTGGTGGATGCCGTGGCTCTTGTGTATCTTGCTGTTCTTCTTGACGGGCTTCCTCGCGCTCGAAGCGTTTTCGCCGATCGATGACGAATTGATCAAGAAGCTCGCCGAGGAGCGCGGCCTGAACGTCGGCAAACCGACGGACAAGTCCGAAGCGCTCGCCAAGCTCGGCATGACGAGCACCGCGGGCACGGAGATCGCCCTGGAAGCGAAGGGCTACATCGTGCCTTACAGCTTGATCCAGGTCAGCCCGAAGATTTCCGGGACGGTCATGGAGCTGAACATCAAGGAAGGCATGTTGATCAAGACCGATAACTTCCTGCTCGCCCGGCTCGAGGACATCGAGTACAGCTCGGATTGGCAGCACGCCGAGGCGCTCAAGAAGGCTGCCGAGGCGCGCCTGGAG
>JACQFG010000198.1 GCA_016200155.1 Planctomycetota bacterium
CAACCATCCCCTTCTTGGATTCCATGCGAACCTCCATGATGTCCATCCTCCTGCGGACTTGGTTGATTTTCGAGCGCAATTCCTGATCGCCGATGGTATCATAAGTTCCGGTTCAACTCACCCCTTTTTGGGAATGGACCCTGGCAAACTCTCGACCAGATACGGATCATGCACCGGAACCGCTGCGGCCTGGGCAAACCCGAAACCGAAGCCGAGAACATACATGCCGATGGCGCCGACCGTCATGGCCAGCGCGGTGACGATGCTCAAAAAAGTCGAGTCGGCCGGCAGGATCATCAGATACAAGTCGAGCCAGCGCCCGACGAGCACAGCGATGCTGACATTGATCAGCACTTTCGCGCTGCGCTTGCTCGACCGCATCATCAGGGCGAAGAACGGCACGACCCAGTTCAGGAAAACATTCAGGTACATGAGCGGTTCAACCACGCCTTCGAGTCGGCGCAGGTAGTACGGCGTTTCCTCCGGGTTGTTCACATACCAGATCAGCATGTACTGGCAGTACCAGATGTAGGCCCAGAAAATGCTCATCCCGAACGGCAGCTTGCCCAGGTCGTGCAAATGATCCTCGCTCAGAACCTGCCGATATGGGCCCTGGCGGTGGAGCCAAAGCACGCCGAGAATCATGAACGCCAGACCGGCTGTCGGCCAGGAGCGATGGCGGCGGCGGCACCCCGCGCTGGCTGACCGGTCCATCTCCCTTGCCGGCGGGACCGTGACACATCTGGCAATAGTTCGCAAAAACCTGCGCGCCGCGCTTCGGGCTGCGCTCGTCCTTGACCAAAAAAGCATTTACCAATTCCTCGCCGGCACGCTCGGCGTCCTTCGCGGTCGCCTGGTAATGCAACGGCTTTTGGCCACGCGGGATCGTGCCCTCGATCGGAGCTTGCAACACCATCTGATTCGGCAAGTCCGGATGCGTGCCGAAACCCTCATAGGGAACTGCATGAACCATCTGCGGCAAGAACTCGCGATTCGGCGTCGCGTGATCCGTGCCGAGGCCCCAGTTCAGGACCATCGTCACCATCAACAATCCGCCCAGCAGGCCATTGACGAATTTCGCCCCAACGAGCCGGGAGCTTGAGCGACCGGCGTTTGTCGGCAAATCCTCATCGCGCTCCACGGCTGCGACGGCGCCATGCTCTCGATACAACCGCGCCACCGACTCACCGTCCACGGCAGCATCTTTGGCCTCGATCACCAGGACAAAGCGATCGTTGGTCACGTCCGCCGAGGCGATGCTCGCCGTCTTGCCCGGGAAAAACCGGCTCACTCCGAAGAATGCGAACACCACGCCGAACCCCGCCAGCAGCACCAGCACCTCGAACGCGACCGGCACATAGGCGGGCCAGGAGTTGAACGGCCGGCCGCCGACATTGATCGGCCAATCGATCGCCATGGTCCAGTGCTGCAGCAGCATGGCCAGGCCGACACCTGCCACGCCCATCACGAAGCACAGCACGCCAAGCCGCGACCGCTTCAACCCCATCGCCGTCTCCAGGCCGTGAACCGGGTACGGCGTGTAGGCATCAACGATCGGATAGCCGCGCGCGCGGGCAGCCGTTGTCGCCGCGATCAGATCGTGTTCATTGGCGAACGTGCCAAACAGCAAGCTTCGGCTCATACGACACCTCCTTTGCCGGTTGCGGCGTAGCAAGTTCTGCCATGCCACAAGCGGCAATCCTCATCCCCGCGGCAACACTCCCTTGATCTCCGCCATCGCGATCATCGGCAGGAATCGGCAGAACAGCAAAAAACAGGTGAAGAACAGACCGAAGCTGCCCAGCAGCGTCGCGATCTCCACCAGCGTCGGGGTGTAGGTCGACCAGCTCGACGGCAGAAAATCTCGATGCAACGACGACACGATGATGATGTAGCGCTCGAACCACATGCCGATGTTCACGAAGATCGTCAACACGAACACGAGCGGCACCGTCGTGCGAATGATTTTGAACCAGAACAACTGCGGCAGCACCACATTGCAGCCGACCATGATCCAGTATCCCCAGGCGAGCGGACCAACGGCGCGGTTCATGAAGACGAAATACTCGTACTCGTTGCCCGAGTACAGCGCGCTGAAGAATTCGATGCCGTAGGCGAGGGCGACCAGGCAGCTCGTCGCCAGGATCATCTTGGTCATCGCTTCTACGTGGCGGATGGTGATGTAATCTTGCAGCCTCATCACGGCGCGTGCGATCAGCATCAGGCAGAGCACCATCGCCATGCCGGAGAAGATGGCGCCGGCGACGAAGTAGGGCGGAAAAATCGTCGCATGCCAGCCCGGCAGCACCGCCGTCGCGAAATCGGTGCTGACGATCGAGTGGACCGACACGACCAGCAGCGTCGCCAGGCCGGCGAGCAGCAGGTAGACGAGTTCATACCGGTGCCAGGTGCGAAACGACCCGTTCCAGCCGAGACTGAAAAACGCAAACAGGCGTTTCCTCCAGCCGGCCGGCGTGCGATCGCGCACCGTCGCCAGATCGGGAATGAGCCCGACGTACCAGAAAAGGAGCGAGATCAAGAAATAGGTCGAGATCGCAAAGAAGTCCCAGATGAGCGGCGAGCGAAAGTTGACCCAGAGCGGCCCGCGATCGTTCGGATACGGCGCCATCCAGAACGCCAGCCACGGCCTGCCCATGTGAATCACCGGGAACAGTCCCGCGCACATGACGGCGAACAGCGTCATCGCCTCGGCCGAGCGATTGACTGCCGTACGCCACTTTTGCCGAAAGAGAAAGAGAATCGCCGAGATCAGCGTCCCCGCGTGGCCGATGCCGACCCAGAAGACGAAATTGGTGATATCGAACGCCCAGCCAATGGTGCGATTGAGGCCCCACGTGCCGATTCCCGTGCTGATTTGATAGGTGACGGCAACGACTCCGAGCAAGAGGAACGCGCAGACGTACCTGACGAATGCCGCCGTTTCATCGAGCCGTTCCGGACAACTGACGGAGAGCGCGACCCGCTGAATCGCTGCCGACAAGTCGTTGCTGCCCGGCAGATCGTAAACCGGATTGCAATCGAACAGGATCAGCACGGCGACTCGGTCGTTTTTCAGGTCCTGAACGAGCTGTTGCAAATCCGCGTCATTGCCTTGCCTTTGCAAAGACGGACGTTCGAGATCGATGGGCTTGTCACGGCCGTAGTTGCCGAGTAGGTGGTTGATGAGGTTGCACAGTTTTTGTTCGCCCACGTCCTGGCTGCCGCAGAGGACGAGGCTCTTGCCGCGCGCGTCGCGGAGCTGGCGTGCGAGCCGACGGATCTGCTCGGCGGGAATCGGCGCATCTTCGGGCGTTCCGCTCGCCCATGCCCCACCGGCGATGGCCTTGGCGAGATGCGTCAGCAGCAAGCCGATCTCGCCCGGCAGCACGCGCTGGCGCTCATCGGCCTTGGCGCCGGTCAATGACAGACGCGCTTCGAACTGAACGTGCAACGAACAGCGCGGCGGGCTGCCTGCCAAGGATCGGCCGACATGATAGTCGCGCGTGAATTCGACCGGCGAAATCCAGGCGCCGAGAAAATCAGCGTCGAAACTGACGCGATTCAGGAAGGGGCGCATTTGTTCCCGTGTCGTCGGGCTGAGAATCGTGTTCGACAGGATCCGAATCGCGCCCCGGCGCTCGCGAATGCCGTCGAGTTGGCCGCGAATGTCGGCATCGACTTCCTGCCAGGTGCTGTCGCTTTGATTCTTCTTGGGCCCTTGCAGTCGCTGTCGATCATACAAGCCCAGGATCGACGCCTGCCCGACCGCGCAAAGCCCGCCGCGCGACAAGGCATGTTCGGGATTGCCCTCGAGCTTGATCGGCCGAATCTTCGGATTGGTCCAGCGCCGCACCATCGCGGCGAGCAGGCCAACCAGCGTCAAGAGAGCGAAGATCAAGGCGCTGAGTTCGAGAACATAGAGCCGCAGCGGATGGCTGTTCCACAGCAGAATCCCGGGCGGAATCAGGAACGCGACGATGTGCCCGCCGATCACGACGAGTATCCCGTAGTGGAACGGCACCAGCCCCCAGAAGTGATGGCGATTCTCCAGGAACTGGCTCGACAGACTCGAATACGAAAAACTCTGTTGCCGATAGCGCTGGATCGTCATCAGGACCAGAACGACGACGGCGACGTAGGGCAACACGGCGAAGAGGAGTTGATCGAGATAGTGCGACCAGCTATCCATGACCCACCTCCTCTGTCGCGTTTCCGAGCCTGAGCGCCAGCGAAGCGCAGGCATCGCGCGGCCCCTCGCTGGCACTCGGGCTCGGACAATCGATGCCGTACGGGCTCAGCACCACCGCGCGAATGGCTTCGAGCACGTCTTCATACGGACACTTGCTGCCACTCAGGCCTTGCAGCATCTTCTCCAGGGCGGGCAGCAAGAACTGGGACGCAAAGCGATCCGCTTCTCTGGCAGGCATCCGGCCGAATGCGGCGAGCACGTGCGTGATGTGGTCCGGCAACTCGGTCGATTCAGGCACGTCGAGCCGACGCAGCGTTTGCCGCATCTCGACAAGAAATTCGCCGCGGCTATAGTTCTCGCCAAAGAGTTGCCAGCCCAGCTCCAGCGTGCAGATCGGATTGAGATCGAACGCCTGCGTATACAGTTCCTGCAGGTCCTCGATCGTCATGCTCTCGACATCGTGCGTAAAGCGGTCGAGAAACTGCATGGCATCTGGGTGTTTCTCCGCCAGCACGTGCCGGCAGTGCCCCAGGTACTGGCGATATTTCTCATTGGGATAGGCCAGCAGCCTGGCGAGCGCGTCATATTGTCGGGGGACATTGATCACAGGCCCCTCCGCGGTCCGCTGAGGAAGCCAAAGCCGGCTTCTTGGCGATGTTCGTGCGGGTCTTTCATCATTTCGATGGCTTCTTCGCGATGCATCGGCGGAATCACGAAACGATCGTCGAACGTGCACAGCGACGTTAGCCGATAGATCGCCTCGGCTTGCTCCGGGCTGCAATCCGCGTCGCGCAACACACGTTCTGCCTTCGGCATGTCCACGTCGCCGACCGTGATCGCTCGGCGATAAATGCGAACAGCTTTTTGCTTGGCGAGGGCATAGCGCACTTTGCCTTCGTGCCCGGCCCCGAACAGGTTGGCGAGGAATTGCATCGGCACGCGGGCCTGATCGATATCGTGAAACAGATCCTGTGAAACGTGATCGATCGTAGACGTCACGCTCCGCGTGACGTTTTCCTCACGCGGCGCGTGAGGACTACGATCTTCGCGCATCGCCATCACCGGCGAAAGCGGCGGCACGTAGAAAAGCATCGGCAGCGTGCGATACTCGATGTGCGGCGGCAACGCAATTTTCCACACCTTGACGAACTGATACACGGGCGACTTCTGGGCGGACTCGATCACCGAATCGTGGACGCCGTTCGCCCGCGCCGCAGCGATCACTGTGGGGGCATGGGGATCAAGAATCATGTCGCGATGCCCGTCGATCAGTTCGGCGTCGGGCCGTTTGGCGACGGTCTCGATCTGGTCCGCGTCGTAGAGCAACACGCCCAGGTAACGGATTCGGCCCACGCACGAGTGGAAGCACGCCGGCGCCTGCCCCGTTTCCAGACGCGGGAAACACAGGATGCACTTCTCCGATTTGCCAGTGTGCCGGTTGTAGAACACCTTCTTGTACCGGCAGGCAGCCACGCAGGCACGCCAGGCCCGGCAGCGCTGTTGATCGACGAGCACGATGCCGTCCTCGCCGCGCTTGTACAGCGCGCCCGACGGGCATGCGGCCACGCACGACGGATTCAGGCAGTGATTGCAAATGCGCGGAAAGTAAAAGTAGACGAGCCGTTCGATCGCCATGAGCTGATGGCGCTGATCGTCCGGCACGCCCTTCAGATTCGGATCGTTGGCCGCATAGATCGGCGAACCGCCCAGGTCGTCGTCCCAGTTGGGGCCCGCCTCGATGTCGATCGGCTCACCGGTGACCATCGACAGCGGAATCGCCGTCGGTTGATCGGTCCCATCGGGGGCGTTGAACAAATGTTGATAGTCATAGGTCCACGGCTCGTAGTAATCGTCCATGCTCGGCTGATGCGGATTGTGGAAGATGTTGAACACCGTCTTCGTCTTACTCGTCGAACGCAGCTCCAGCTTTTCCTGGAACGTGACCCAGCCGCCGTTGTATTTGTCCTGATCCTCCCATTGCGTCGGATAGCCGGCGCCGAGTTTGGTCTCGACGTTGTTCCACCACATGTACTCGGTGCCCTTGCGGTCGGTCCACACGTTTCAGGCCGGACCACATCGGGCTATTGATGAACCGCTGCGGCCGAGCCTGGAGATCCTTGTAGCTGACGCGCATGCCGCGATTGCGCTCAGCCAACTGCGCGAGCGGCAGGCCGACTTTTTCCTCCAGGTTCCTGTAAGAGCGATACGCCAGGTCGCCGTTCGTCACGGTCGCGAACCGCAGAATGATGTCGCAGACGTGCTCGTCTTCGCGCAGCGACGGATAGCGCTGGCCGCCCCAGGCGACGCACGGCAGCGATTGCAACGCCAGCTCATATTCGTCCTCAACCTTGTAGCTGGTGCCATGGGCGCCGAGGCCGGACGTTTTGACGAGCGGGCCGTAGCTGATGAACTGGTTGTAAAGATTCGCATAGTCGCGCGTGACGACCTTCAGGCCCGGCATCGTCTTGCCGGGGATCGCGTCGATTTCGCCTTTGCTCCAATCCTTCAGGCTGGGCTGCGCGATCTCGGCCGACGTGTCATGGGCAAGCGGCGAGGCGACGATGTCCTTCACCGGTAGCGGGAAATGCTTGGCGGCCAACGCGGAGAATTTCTTGCTGATCGCCTCGAAGATCTGCCAATCGCTCTTCGACTCCCAGCATGGCGGCACCGCCTTCGACAGCGGATGAATGAAGCTGTGCATGTCGGTCGAGTTGAGGTCGGCCTTCTCGTACCAACTTGCGGCCGGCAGCACGATGTCGGAATAGAGCGCCGACGTGTCCATGCGGAAATTGAGATCGACGATCAGATCCATTTTTCCCAGCGGCGCCTTGTCGTGCCAGGTGACTTCCTTGACGGAATCCTTGGCAATGTCCTCCGCGATGGCGTTGGTGTGCGTGCCGAGATAGTGCTCGAGAAAATACTCGTGCCCCTTGGCGCTGGCCATCAAGGCGTTGCCGCGCCAGATGAACCAGACACGCGGCCAGTTCTCCTCGGCGTCGGGATCTTCGACCGAGAAGCGGAGCTTTTTGGACTTGAGCTGCTCGACGGTCCAGCGGATGATGTCCGCTTAGAGGGGCAAGCTGCCAGCTTGCCCGCCTTGTCCTTGGGCAAGCTGGCAGCTTGCCCCACGAGCCAATGCCGCTTCTGCTTCCTTGACGATCTCAAGCGGGTTCTGGTTGAACTGCGGATAGAACGGCAGCCAGCCGTTCTTTACCGCACGGACTTGCAGATCCATCGTGTGCCCTTGCGCCAACGATCCGGGCGCTTGATGAATCGGGACGACGCGCAGCAGGTTTGCACGATCTTGCTTCTTGCGTGCAGGTCGATGCCACGGTAGAATCCGTGCGGTTGGCTACACGGGCGGCATCAGGGCGCCCCCGGAAGCCGTCAAAGCGGGCGTTGCTGCCAATCCTTGAACATCCCTTGAATCTACCATTGGGAGACAGGCATGAGATGGCTGCTGATTCTCGGCATTGCAACAACCACCGTTGCCTGGGCAACGGCGGTGGCCCCCGCTCCGTCCCAGGGACCCAAGCAACCCCCCAAACCCAGCGACATCGAGCGCGAGAAGCTCTACTTCGCCGGCTGGGACCCCGACGAGCCGGTGCCGGCGTACGTCTATTACAAGAAGGGCAACAAGAACATGCCCGTCGTCATCTTCATGCACGGCATGGGCGGCAGCAAAGAATCGAACGTCAAGCGCATGCAGGAATGGGCCGGCAAGGGCTTGTTCGTCGTCGCGATCGATGCCCATCTCCACGGCGAACGCAAGGTCCTCGGACTCGGGCCCCAGGGCAAGAACCTCGGCGCCCTCGGCACCGATTATGCCATCTGGTTGCACCAATCCTCCGTCTCGCACACCGCCCGCGATGTCTCCAAGGTTATCGATGCCCTCTCGGCTCGGCCCGATGTCGATCTGTCGCGCATCGGCGTGGCCGGGATTTCGATGGGCTCGAGCACGTGCATGGTGCTCGCCTGGAAGGAGCCGCGGATTTCGGTCGTCGTCGGCTTGATCGGCGCCGTGGATTTCTGGCACGACTGCACCAAGACGGCGCCGGGACCGGAGCAGGATGTCAAACGCAAGAATCTCAGCTTGCGGGTCCACCAGATTATCAATGCCATCGATCCCTGGGATCGAAAGGCGGCTATCGCACCGAAAGCCTTTTTCCTGGCCAACGGCGCCAAGGATGAGATCGACATCGAGTCGATCAGGAAGTTCGTCAAGGACCTGGAGCCGAGCTACAAGGACCATCTCGAGCGGCTGATGCTGCTGGAGGAGCCGAAGACCGGACATTCGGTCACCGACCGCATGTGGAGCGAGGGGACCACCTGGCTCGTGCGCCACCTTGTAGAAAAGCCGATTCGAACACCTGCGTCGCAGCGCTGAGTGATCTGCGACCGCGATTACCTCTCTCTTTTCTTCATTCTGATGGTGAATTCATGCGCAGCGTATTAGTGATTGGGTTCGGCGGACTTCTATTCGGTTGCATCGATCGGGCTGATGCTCAGACGGCCGACGATGTGACCAAGCTGATCGATCGTCTCGTTCAGCTGGACTCGATCGACCTCGCCAAGGACGTGAAATTCCGGGCCGGGCTGGAGCCATCGCTCTTTGACCTTGATGCCGACGAATCGAAGATGACCGTGCTCAAGAATCCGTATGAGTCGCACGGTGAGGGGAAACCTGGGGCGGCCGGCTGGTATCGCGTCAGCTTTGTCGTGCCGGAAAAGCTCGGCAAGTTTGCCATCCCCAAGGGGGGCTACAACCTCGGCATCGAAAGCAACGTGCGCGGCAGCTGGGAGATCTACACCTATGTAAACGGCAAACGCGCCGGCCTGTGGAGCAAGGACGGCATGTATGCGTTCGCCAACTTGCATCCCACCGCCTGGATGAGCAACGCGCCGATGCCCACCAGGGCCGGCGACAAGATCACCGTCGCCATCCTCGCCATGGCGTCGCCTCTGGGACGCGGCAGCCCGGAGGGGTTTGCCCTGAATCATCTGCGTTTGCGCTTTGCCCTGGGCCACACCGCCGCCCGTCAGCCGTTTTATGGCAACGCCATCAACGGCGATGGTCTTCTCGGCGCCCGCGAGAAGCTGCGCACCATGCAAGGCGAGAAGTTGCAGGCACTGCAGGAGAAGCTGAAACGTCCGCTCGAGCGCCTGGACAACGTGTTCGAGGCGGCAAACACCGAAAAGCTGGATAACCTGACCAAAGCAATGTTCACCGCAAGCAAGGAGATCAACGAGGCGCTGAAAAAGTGAGGACCATCCCCGACTTCCACGACGCCAACTACCGCGGCCTGATCGGCCCCACGCTGGTGTTCGATCGGGACCGTGGCCGGACGGTGGCCCGGGTCGGAGTACCGACCCGGGCCACCGTCCCCTTTTTGTTTCGCTCAACGAATTCCCACCGGACTGGCGCTTCCGACCCCCCCCACGAATTGGGAATTCCTCGACAAGAAAATCGCAACCCATTATCGCCAGCTTGGTTGCATCGAGAATAGGATTTCCCACATGGAGAATTAGGCAAAACCCGTCAGGTTTCGCTGAAAGGATGGTTCAACGTGCAACGAACGCTCGTGTGCTCCCTGATTGCGGTGCTGGTTGCGACCGTTGGCGATCGGTCGATGGTCGCTGCGGCAGACTGGCCGCAGTTCATGCACAATGCGGCGCACACGGGTGATGCAGCCGACGAGGCGCTTCGACTGCCGCTTGGGCTGGCTGCACAGGTCAAGCTGGATGACGCCGTCCTGACGTCGGCCGCCGTGGTGCAGGGACGCGCTTACGTCGTCGATCAGATGGGCACGGCTTACTGCATCGATGTTCGTGCCGGGAAGATCATCTGGAAGCAAGCGCCCGATGGCGCGCAGGCCATGGGATCGAATACATCCTCTCCTTGCGTGGCCCACGGACGAGTTTATTTCGGCACGACGGCCGGCGCCTTTCACATTCTCGATGCGAAAAACGGCGACGTCGTCAAGACGCTGCGCATCGGTGCGCCGATCGTCAGTGCGCCGACCTTTGCGAACGGCGCCGTCTATTTCCAGGCGCTCGACGCGGTCCTGCGCTGTCACGACCTTGACGGCAACGAACGCTGGCGCTGGGACCATTACGCGCGCTATCAGGAACCGCCCGACCTGACCAAGGCCAAGGAACGCGAGCGCGGCCACCCCGGCAGCTACGATCGACCTCACTACGGCGGCGGTGACGTCGCGGTCTCCGGCAAACGGGTCGTCACCAGCTTCGGCTGGGACATCGTCTGCCTCGAAGACGCCGGCGCCGCGGCCAAGCTGCTCTGGTGCAATCGTGCTCCCAATGGCCGCGATGGGTCCGCGCCGATGTCCTCGTCCATCGCCGGCGATTGGATCTACAACGCCGGCATGGGCGCCGATGGCCATCTCGCGCTGACGCGGCTTGCCCTGAAAGACGGCAAGGTCGAACGGCTCACCAATGGCCGCATGGAGGCGTATGCGTGGAATACCCCCGTCATTCGCGGTGAGATGGTCGCTTTCCGGAATTCGCATGACGGCAAGAACGGCATCGCTCTGTTCGACGGCGCCCAGCGCAAGACGATCGCCAGCTGGCGCGATGACAACGAGGCAACACCCTTCGTCAGCTCGCACACCTTGACCAAGAATCACCTCGTAGCCACGACGCTGCGCGGCGAGCTGATCGCCTTCGATCTCAACGCGAAGGCGAAACCGTTCCGCTACCAAACGCCGAACACCAAGGGCATCGGCGCCGCGCCGGTCGTCGTCGAGGGCCAGGTGTATTTCGGCTGTGACGACGGTTACTTTTATGTACTTGGACCTGACGGCAAACATTTGGGGCACGACGCTCCGCGTCGTGAACCGCGACGCGGAGCGTCGCGCCACATTCACGAACCTCGCAGCAAGCCGCCTGCCAAGGCAACGACCTGGCCGTCTACGTGCGGCAACGCGGGCAATACGTCCTTCGTGAATGACGCCGACGTCAAGCCGCCGCTGCGTGTTCGCTGGGCGACGCGCGGCTTCGGCCATTTTCTCGCGCCGTGCATCGCCACCGAGAACGACCTCATCAGCGTCACGTTTCACGGCATCATCACCTGCCAGGAACAAGCGACGGGCCGGCTGCGCTGGCGTCGCCAGATGCCCGGCGCCGAATGGGGCACGGCGTCCGGCCTGCTCGCGGTCGACGGCCGGCTGTATATCCCGCGTCCCACCTTCGGCCGCATGGAAGGGGCATTCCATTGCCTTGACCTGCGCGACGGCCAATCGCTCTGGTCGAAGGATGTCGGCGGGCGCTATATCTGGGAACGCGCCGCCCCAGTCTTCGCCCAGGGGAAAATCGCGTTCGGCACCGGCCAAGCCGGCAAGCCGCCGAGCACGCGCATTCAGGCATGGGACGCGGTCACGGGCAAGCCGGCCTGGCACGTCGAACTCGACGTTTCGGGAAACCGCGCCGGTTCGATCGCCGGCTGCACGGACGGCAAGATCATGTACTTCACCGCGGGCGCCGGCGCCTGGCAATGGAAACAAGAGGGCGACAAGAAACGCGGCGAGGTCGTCGCCATCGATGCCAATAACGGCAAGGTCCTCTGGCGCTCGCACGACATTTTCGGCGCCACCTATCCCGTCCTCGAAGGCAACCGCCTCTTCCTCAACGGCGATGGCCTGCACTGCGTTTCTCCCGCCGACGGCACGCTCCTCTGGAAACG
>JACQFG010000037.1 GCA_016200155.1 Planctomycetota bacterium
CGGACGTCTTCGACGAACGACTTGCGGTCCCCCTGGAACTTCGCATCGGGGCCGGAAAGCACTTTCGACGCACGCACGCGGGCATCCTTTTGAGCCGACAAACAGCGGCTGTACACGGCCTCGGTGATGAGCGTGGTCGGCACGCCCAAGTCGAGGGCATGCTGGCTCATCCACTTGCCGGTGCCCTTCTGCTGGGCGGTGTCGAGAATCTTATCGACTAAGTAGTCGCCCGCAACGGCATCTCGCACCGTGAAGATGTCGCGCGTGATTTCGATCAGGTAGCTTTCCAGCTCGCCGCGGTTCCACTCGTCGAAGACGCGGTGCAACTCGTCGTTGCCCAGCCCGAGCGCGTGTTTGAGCATGAAGTACGCCTCGCAGATCAACTGCATGTCGCCGTACTCGATGCCGTTGTGCACCATCTTGACGTAGTGGCCGGCTCCCTCGTCACCGACCCAGTCGCAGCAGGGGGAGCCGTCCGACACCTTGGCAGCGATGGCCTGGAAGATCGGCTTGACGTGCGGCCACGCGGCCGGATCGCCGCCTGGCATGATCGACGGTCCCTTCAGCGCCCCCTCCTCGCCGCCACTCACGCCCGTGCCGATGTAGTGCAGCCCGCGCGCTTTCATGGCCTGGGCGCGGCGCGTGGTGTCGGGGTAGTGGGTATTGCCGCCGTCGATGAGGATATCGCCGGGCTCCAGGAGCGGGGCAATTTCTTCGAGAACCTGGTCCACCGCGGGACCGGCCTTGACCATGATCATCACCTTGCGCGGCCGCTTCAGCGCGGCGACCAACTCCTTGACGGAGTGGCAGCCGACGATTTTTTTGCCCTTGGCACGGTCAGCCAGAAAAGCGTCGACGCGCGCGGTGGTGCGATTGAACACGGCCACGCTGTAGCCGTGGCTCTCCATGTTGAGCACAAGGTTTTCGCCCATGACGGCCAGGCCGATCAGGCCGATGTCAGCGATGGGATTTGCCATTGGTAATGTCTCCTGACTGGAAAGATGTCGATATTGTAGAGAGCAATTACACCTCACGCAAAGGCGCAAGGCGCAAAGATGAGTTTGAAAGAGGCCAGATTCGTTGAGATTCGCGGAATTGCCTCTTCTTTGCGCCTTTGCGCCTTTGCGTGAGCTTGATATAAATGGCCACATGCCTGAACTTCCGCTCGTTCTGGTTACCGAAGGCTCGGATGCGAAGCCGCTGGCGTGGCTGAAAGAGCGTGCCCGCGTCATCGAAGCGGCCCCGGATACACCCGCATACGACGCAGCGCTGCCGGATGTGATGGGGATGGTCGTGCGTACGTACACCAGGGTGAACACCGCTCTCCTGGCCCGTTGTCCAAAGTTGAAGGTTGTCGGCCGAGGCGGCGTGGGCATCGAGAACATCGATGTAAAGGCCTGCCGCGCCCGTGGCGTTGAAGTCGTCTACACGCCGGATGCAAACACCCTCGCTGTCGGCGATTTTGTCATCGGCTATGCGTTGCAGTTGCTGCGGCCGTGGGCGTTTTTCAAGGATAGCGCGTACGAGCCGAAGGAGTTCAAACGCCTGCGGAACACGCTCCGCGGCGTACAGCTCAATGAGCTGACGATCGGCCTCCTGGGCATGGGCCGCGTCGGCCGGCGGGTCGGGAAGATTGCCTCGCACGGCTTTGACATGCGCGTGATCTACAACGACCTGCTTGACGTGCAACGTCAACTGACGTTCCCCGCGACAGCGGTCGACAAGCCGACGCTCTTCCGCGAGGCCGACATCGTGTCGCTCCACGTCGACATGAAGCCGGGCAACGAGAACCTGGTCAGTACGCCGCTCCTGTCGCTGATGAAGCCGACGGCCATTCTGATCAACACCAGCCGCGGCGAGGTACTGGACGACGCCGCGCTCGCGGCCGCGCTCAAGGGCAAGAAGATTGCCGGCGCCGCCATCGACGTGTTCAATCCGGAACCGCCCAGGGACGACTATCCGCTGCTTGGCTTCGACAATGTCCTGCTCACCCCTCACATGGCCGCCCGCACGTACACGGCGATCGAGAACATGAGTTGGGTGGTCCGCGATGTGATGAATGTCCTGACCGGGCGGCCACCGGAGTACCCCGCGCCGTGAAGTCTGCCGCCGGGGCCTGGTGGGCCGTTGCCTGCATCCCACCATGAATGGCGACTAGAGCGATTCGAATTCTGTGAGGAACGCCTTCAAGCCGCGCTGCACGGCCCACACGTCGAGGCCGACCGAGAGCATCTTGCAGCCGAGATCGACGCAGCGCTTGGCGTAGGCAGGCGTGCGCGGCAGGATCGCCCAGTGGATGCCGTTGGCCTGGGCGGTCTTGGCGACGCGTTCGATCGCTTGCCAGATTTTCGGATGGTCCCAGTCGCCGACGAGGCCCATCGATTGGCCGAGGTCGGCGGGGCCGATGAAGAGAACGTCAACGTCCTTGAGGGCCGCGATCTTCTCGACGTCCTCGACGGCGGAAATATGTTCGATCTGGATGGCGATGAAGGTCTCGTCGTTGGCGCGTTGCAAATAGTCGGGCATCGGCATGGTGGCATACCGGCCATCGACGCCGCTGCCATTGACGCCGCGCAGGCCGCGCGGGTAAAACTTGGCCCATTGCAGGACGTCCTCGGCCTGGGCGGCGCTGCGGACCTGGGCGGCCATGACGCCGCCGGCGCCGGCTTCGAGCGGCCGCATCACCGTGGCGTAATCGGTCGGCGCCAGGCGCACGAACGAATCGAGTCCGACGCCGCGCGCGGCCCGGCATGCCTCCTCGATCTGCTTGATCGAGATGCCGGCGTGTTCCTGGTCGAGCCAGACCGCGTCATAGCCGCCGTGCTGGCCGATGCCGAAGACGCGAACGAGTTTGTTTTGTGCGAGCAGTTGTTTGAGTCGCTGTCCCATGCGGCTATCTTGCAGGACGAGCGAAGCGATGACAAGCGGAAAAATCATCCACGAAGGGCCACGAAGTTCACGAAGAATGCGTGTTTGGTTTATTTCGTGAACTTCGTGGATCGTTTTTCAGGCCATCAGGCCGGCGTGCGTTGCAGGGTGTTGAAGGAGCGCAGCACGTCGTACAGGTCGGGAGTCACCGTCACCGCTAAAAGCGGCAGCAGGTCGGCGAGGCGAACGCGAACGGTCGGGTCTTGCAGGGCGTCGAGGGAGTCGTCCAGGTCAGCGTCAAAAACGCGCAGTTGCACGGCCATTCGAGAACCTCCCTGTATCCACACGCGGCCCTATTCTGGCGCCGCAAAGCGATCGATATGATGCGTTCGGGCATCATCATCCATCGGCAGTCGGCGAGTTGAACTTGGACGATTTTTAATAATCACCGATTTGCGTCATTGGGCTGATAAGCCGTCCCGTTTATAATGATTGGAGAATTTGGCCAAACGAGGCAGCATGAGCACACGATTCGCAATACTTGGCTCCGGGGCATGGGGAACGGCGATTGCCATGATCCTGGCGCAGAATCCGCAGCATCGCGTCGCGCTGTGGAGCGCCCGCCCGGAGAACGCGGGCTGGCACGGGCGGCGCGAGAACGTGCGGTTGCTGCCCGGCGTGGCGATTCCGGCGAGCATCGTGCTGACGGCGGACATTCGCCAGGCGGTGGAAGCGGCCGACCTGCTGATCGCTGCAGTGCCGACGGCGTATATGCGGGCGACGCTGGAGCGAATCGCGCCGGCGGTTGGGAAGGATACGCCGGTGGTGAGTCTCGCCAAGGGGCTGGAGAACCACACCTTTCGCCGGCCGACGCAAATCGCGCTGGACGTGCTCGGTCCGCGGCCGGTGGCGGTGCTGAGCGGCCCGAGCCATGCCGAGGAAGTGGCGCGCGGCTTGCCGACGACCCTGGTGGCAGCGAGCGATGACCTGAACCTGGCGCGGCGCGTGCAGCAGTGCTTTGCCACCGAGCGGTTTCGCGTTTACACCAACCTCGATCTCGTCGGCGTCGAACTGGCCGGCGCGCTCAAGAACGTCATCGGCATCGCGGCCGGCATCAACGACGGTCTGGGGCTGGGCGACAACTCGAAATCCGCGCTCTTGACGCGCGGCCTGGCCGAGATGGCCCGCTTCGGCGTCGCGCTCGGCGCGGAATCGCAGACCTTCTGGGGCCTCGCCGGCATGGGCGATCTCATCACCACCTGCATCAGCCGGCACGGTCGCAATCGCGCCGTCGGCGAACGCCTCGGCAAAGGGGAGAAGCTAGCGGACATTCAGGCCGCCACGCCGATGGTCGCCGAGGGCGTGTTCACGGCACGCAGCGTGTTCGAGAAATCGCAGCAGATGGGTATTCCGATGCCGATCAGCACGGAAGTGTATCATGTGCTGTACGATCAAAAGAACCCGCGCGATGCAGTGAACGACCTGATGCAACGCGAATTGCGGAGCGAACACTGGTAAGCTTCCTGTCCTCATCGTTTAGCGCCCGCGTGGCGCCGCGCGGGCGCTAAACGAAGAAGGAGAATTCAAATGTTACAACACGCCTTCAAGGAATGGGCCGTCATCTGCGAGGCGCTTGGCCAGGGGCAGCAATCGCTGATCCTCCGCAAGGGCGGGATCGACGAGACCGACGGAGAGTTCGCCCTCGATCGGACGCAGTTCTGGCTCTATCCGACTTTCTCCCATCAGCAAAACGACGGCATCCAGGAAGAAGCTCGTCCGCTCTTGCAGCAGGTCGAGGTGAATCGCCCACCGGCCGGCATCGTGCGTTTGCAGCTCTGGGCCGAGGTGACGTCGATTTATCGTATTCGCGAGGAGCTGCCGGCGCTTTTGCTGTCGCACCTGCACTGCTGGTCGGAGGAGACGGTGCGTCAGCGCTTCAACTATCGGACGCCGGGACTCTATCTGCTGGTCGTGCGCGTCCATCGCGTGCCGAAACCGCACGAGATTGCCGAGACGCCGGCGTATGCGGGTTGCCGCAGCTGGGTCGAACTGGAAGCGCCGTTGTCGACCGAGGGTTCGACGCCGGTGCTCGATGACGAGAGCTTTCGGATCGTTCGCAAGCAACTCGATCTGCTGTTGTCACCGACGGCGTATGCGTAGGGCTACTCCAGTCGCTCACGCTCCTGGCTCGCCATACAATAGGGCCATGCAAGAAATCCGCTTCATCACGCTCAATCCGGGGCACTTTCACGCGGCCCTCGTGCAGAAGGAGATGTACGAGGACGTGGCGCCGCGAATCCACGTCTATGCCCCGCTCGGGCCGGACCTGGTCGCGCACTTGGGCCGCATTGCCGGGTTCAATACGCGCAAGGACGAGCCGACGCGGTGGGAGCTGGAAGTTCATACGGGGCCGGATTACCTGCAGCGCTTCGCGCGGGAGAAGTCGGGCAACGCGGTAGTGCTTGCGGGGGCCAACGCCAACAAGATCGATGCGATCCTGGCCGCGCTCGATGCAGGCATGAACGTGCTCGCGGACAAGCCGTGGATTCTGGTGCCGGAGGACCTGCCCAGGCTCCAGCAGGCACTCGATGGCGCCAGCGCCAAGGGATTGACGGTGCTCGACATCATGACGGAGCGTTACGAGATCACGTCGATCCTGCAACGCGCGTTCGTGCAGGACGAGCCGACGTTCGGGTCGATCAGCGCCGGGTCCCCGGAAGATCCGGGCGTCTTCATGGAGAGCGTGCATTACCTGAAGAAGCAAGTTGCCGGGGCGCCGTTGCGAAGGCCGAGCTGGTTTTTCGATATTCATCAGCAGGGCGAGGCGCTCAGCGACGTCGGCACGCATCTGGCCGACCTGGTCATGTGGATGCTGCATCCCGATCAGGCCATCGACGTGGCCCGGGACGTTTGCATCATGTCAGCGAAACGCTGGCCGACGGTCCTGTCGAAAAGCGACTTTCAGCAGATCACCGGCGAACCTGATTTCCCGCGCTCGCTGCACGACGAGCTTCAGGGCGACGACCTGCAGTACTATTGCAACACGCTCGTGAACTACGCCCTGCGCGGCGTTCACGTCAAGCTCAACGTGCTCTGGGACGTCGAAGCCGCTTCGGGCGGCGGCGACACGCACCTGGCGGTATTTCGCGGCACGCGCTCACGCGTCGAGGTCCGGCAGGGACGCGAAGAGAAATTCCAGCCCGAACTCTACATCATCCCCAACAAGATGATGGATTACCCCACGGTGCGGCGGGCGATCGATCGAAAGCTGCAGGTGCTCAACGTCGAGTTCCCCGGCATCGGCGTCACCGACCTCGGCACCCACTTTCGTATCGCCATCCCGAAGGAATATCGCGTCGGCCATGAGGCCCATTTTGCTCAGGTCACCAAGCAGTTCCTTCGCTACCTGCGCGGCCGCGATCCGATGCCCGCCTGGGAAAAGCCGAACATGATGGCCAAGTATTTCGTCACCACCCGCGGCGTCGAGATGAGCCGCAAGTCCCAGCGTTGAGTGTTGCTCGATGCGAATCGCAATGACCTGGAAACGGCACGCCTTGTGGGTGCTCATGCTGATCGGCGTGAGCGGATGCGGATTGTCCGAATATCAGACGAGGGCGGACGAACAGGCTGCCCGCGTGCGTGCCTTCGACGAGATCAATCGGCTGCTCGACGACCCGCTCGAACCGCCGCCGCGCATGACCTATGAAAAGATCAACGAGGAAACGCGCCTGAAAGAGAAGGCGGAGAAGGCAGCCTGGCCGTTCGATGTCTATTTGCGCTTGCCCAAGGGATTCGGCGTGACGCCCAAGGAAAAAGACCCGCACGGCCATCCGTTTGCGTGTTTTCGATACGCCAGCGCGGCGGACGCCAGCACGAGCATCTTCGTCGCGGCCGATTGGATTCAGCTACCCAAGAAGGACGGAGAAAAAAAGGACGGCGAGAAGAAGGAGGCCGAGGAAGAAAAGGGGGTGACGCCCGCGTTCTTGCAGAAGTGGGTCGCCTATGCCATGCAGGACTACTTCACCAAGACGCAGAAAGGGACTCTCGTCAATCTCCCGGACAAGCTGGAGCCAAAGCCGCGCGAGGTGAAGATTCTTGCAGCCTATCCGAATCCGACGGCGTTGAACATAATCTTCAAGACGTTTGAGCTGAACGTCAAGGGGCCGGGCAAGGATTTGCCGGTGCTCGAGGTTTATATTCGCGAGGACGCCGGTCGGCAAGCGTGCGTCATCGTGCAGCGTTCGGCACAGCCGGCGAACCTCATCGCTCTGACCAAGAGCATCGAAGCCTGTCTGGGCACGCTGGACATCAGCCGCGACGCTGGCCCGAAGCGCGCCGTGTACAAGAAGGCGAAGTCGCCCTGACCAAGGAATCGATCATGAAGCGCCGCATCGAGGCGTTCACGGAGGGGAGCTTCGATCTGTGCATCATCGGCGGCGGCATCACCGGCGCCGGGGCCGCGCTCGATGCCGCGACGCGCGGCTGGCGCGTTGCCCTGATCGAGCGCGGCGACTTCGCGAGCGGCACGAGCAGCGCGTCGTCAAAGCTGATTCACGGCGGGCTGCGCTACCTGGAATACGGCCATCTTCGCCTGGTCCACGAGGCGCTCATCGAACGCGGCCGCCTGCTGCGCAATGCTCCCCATCTCGTGCAGCCCCTCCCTTTTGTATTGCCGTTCTATCAAGGCCAGCGCGTCGCACCATGGAAATGGCGGCTCGGCCTGACGCTGTACGACCTTCTCGCCGGCCGGGAGAACATCGCACGCAGCCGCCGGCTGTCGATTCGCCGCGTTCAATCGGTGGCGCCGCCGATACGCAGCCACGATCTGCGCGGCGGCGCCCTCTTTTACGATGCCCTCATGGATGATGCACGGCTGTGCCTGGCCGTGCTGCGAACGGCCTCGCGGCATGGCGCGATCGTGGCGAACTATGTGGAGGCGGTCGGCTTCGAGAAGCATCAAGGCACGATCATCGGCGTATGGGCGGAAGATCGTCTGACCGGCCAGCGCATCTTGATCCGCTGCCGTGCGGTGTTGAATGCGGCGGGGCCCGGCGTCGATGCGGTGTGCCGGTTGGCAGGAGAAGTTGGCGAGCCGCGCCTGCAACCGACCAAGGGTGTGCATCTGATCGCGCCGGCGCGGGGGCATCGCGCCGCCTGTTTGCTGCTGCATCCGCGCGACGGCCGGGTGTTTTTTGTCATTCCCTGGTACGGCAAGACGCTGATCGGCACGACCGATACGTTCGCGGAACCCGGGCCGGCGGTGCTCCAGGTGCTGCCGGATGAGGTGGCGTACCTGCTCGAAGGCTACAACGCTTATTTTGAAGAAACGTTGCGGTCAGATGAGGTGATGGGCACGTTCGCGGGCCTGCGTCCATTGATCCGCGCTCGGCCCGGCGAGCCGTCGTCGCTGTCGCGCGAATTCTGTATCCACGAGGCCGCCGGCGGGCTCGTCACGGCACTGGGTGGCAAGTACACGACGTTTCGCGCGATTGCCGAAGCGATCGTCGATCGGCTCGCTGCGATTCTGGGCGAATCCGGGCATTGCCGAACCGTCGGTTTGCGGCTTGTCGGCGCTCCGAAGGCGCCCTGGGCTGAGTTCCTCGCAGAAAAGACTGCCGCGATCGCAAAGGGTTTTCCAGTGGACACCGATTCCGCGGCTCACCTCGTCCGGCGTTACGGCGAAGAGGTCGATGCGGTGCTCGCCAAAATGTGCGACGTGCCGGACGGATTTGCGCGCGTTCATCCGGAGGAACCGGACCTGATCGGCGAGCAGCGCTGGCAGCGTGACGAAGAAATGGCGATCCAGCCGGCCGACTTTTTCCTGCGGCGATCGCGCATCGGTATGTGGCGGCGGGACGTGTTGTCAGAGCCTGAAGCGTGAACGAAGGACCGATAGCTCCTTCGCTTACGCTTCAGGCTCTGAAGCGGACGATTACTTCACGACGTCGACGGGCCCGTGATCGTCGCAGTGGCCGCCGTGCGGATGGTGCAGGTGGCCGTCGACGAGGTAGTCGACGTGATCGCCGTGCGGGACTGCCTCGTGGCCGCAGTCGGGGCCGTGTTCGTGGTTCTGCGGATGTCCGCCGCACGCATGCTGGGGCGTGCAGTCGCTCGGGTTTTTCGCAGTCACCTCGATGGCGTGCTCGGCGACCTTGTCCCCTTCCGGATGGTGCAG
>JACQFG010000199.1 GCA_016200155.1 Planctomycetota bacterium
AGGCGACCAAGGCCGATGACAAGGGCAACTGGCAGGTGAAGCTCGACGCTCTGAAAGCCGGCGGGCCGTTCGAGCTGGTCGTCAGTGGGACGAATAAGGTGACGCTTATTAACGTGCTCGTCGGCGAAGTCTGGGTCTGCTCCGGCCAATCGAACATGCAGTGGGCCCTCAAGCAGACCGAAAACGCCGACGACGAAATCGCTGCGTCCGCCAACGATAAACTTCGACTCAACACGGGCAAGTGGCAGGCGGCAGGGCCGGATACGTCGGGGCAATTCTCAGCTACCGGGTATTACTTCGGCAAGGCGCTGCAGAAAGCGCTCGGCGTTCCCGTCGGCCTGGTCAATCGCTCGGTCGGCGGCACCTCCGCGCGGGCCTGGACCAGCAAATCCGCCATCCTCGAAGAACCGGCCATGAAGCCGTTCGTCGAGAGCATTCTCGGCAAGGACGGCAAGGGAAACGCCGGCAACCTCTATCTCGGCATGATTCGCCCGCTCCAGCCGATGGCCATTCGCGGCGTCATCTGGTATCAGGGCGAAAGCGATGCAGGCCGGCCCAGCGAATACGCCGAGCTGATCCAAACGATAATTCGTTCGTGGCGCAAGGATTGGGGCCAGGGGGATCTCCCGTTCCTCTATGTACACCTGGGCGCCATCGGCGGCGTGCCCAAGACGCCCGCGGACATCGGCTGGGGCCCGATTCGCGAAGCCCAGGATGCCGCCCTCAAGCTGCCGAAGACGGGCGTCGCCGGATTCATCGACAGCGATGCCGATTTGCATCCGCGCAAAAAGAAGCTGGCCGGCGACCGGCTGGCGCTTGCTGCCCGTGCCGTGGCGTATGGCGAAAAGATCGTGCATTCCGGTCCGGTGCTCGACAAGGTCGAGAAATCGGACGGCGCTCTCGTCGTCCACTTCAAATCGGTCGGGGGCGGACTCGTCAACAAGGTGGACAAAGGCGATCAGGTCAAGGGCTTCGCCATCGCCGGTAAGGATGGCCAGTTTCACTGGGCTGATGCCGAGATCAAGGGCGAGATGGTTCGCCTGACGAGCAAGGCCGTCGCGTCTCCGGAGTTCGTCCGCTATGGCTTTGCGAGCAATCCGCGGGCAACCCTCTACAACGGGGCAGCCCTGCCGGCCCTGCCGTTCCGCACCGATCGGCTGCCGCTGGACCCGCCGGTCAAGAAAGCCGCCGCCAAGGAAATCATCGGCACCATCGAACGGCTCGATCCACGTTTCGACGCCTTGATTCCCAAGGATGCCCAGCTCGAAAAGATTGCCGACGGTTACATCTGGACCGAAGGCGCGGTCTGGTACAAGCCCAAGAAGTGCCTGCTCTTCTCCGACATTCCCAACAACGTCGTCGTCAAGTGGGAACCGGGTAAGGGCGCAAGCGAATTTCTCAAACGGTCCGGCTATACCGGCGACAAGCCGCGCGGCGGCAAGCCCGGCGACGAACCGGGCTCCAACGGCCTGTCCGTCGATGCCCAGGGCCGGCTCTACCTCTGCGAGCACGGCGACCGCCGCGTCACGCGCATCGAAAAGGACGGCAAGAAGACCGTCCTCGCCGACAGCTTCGCGGGCAAGAAGCTCAACAGCCCCAACGACCTCGCCCTGCATCCCAACGGCGATGTCTATTTCACCGATCCGCCCTACGGCCTCGCAAAAGACGACAAGCGCGAACTCGATTTCACCGGCGTCTTTCGCATCAGCGCCAAGGATCAGACGATCTCGCTGGTATCCAAGACCCTCAACCCCAACGGCATCGCCCTGTCGCCCGATGCCAAGAAGCTCTACGTCACCAACGGCGGCTCGTGGATGGTCTTCCCCGTCAACGACGACGGCTCCACCGGCGAGGGCAAAGTGTTCGTCAGCACCAAGCAATGGAAGCTCACCCCCGCCAAAGGCGGCGGCATCGACGGCTTGAAATGCGATGCCGACGGCAATATCTTCGCCACCGGCCCCGGCGGCGTCTGCGTCATCGCTCCCGACGGCACGCTCCTGGGCCGACTCCTCACCGCCGACCGCACGGCGAACCTCTGCTTCGGCGGCGACGATGGACGGACCCTGTTCGTCTGCGTCAATCACCGCATCGGCATGCTGCGGACCACGACCAAGGGAATCGGCTGGTAACCCGGAGTCCAACGAGATTTTGATTCGTAGCCGCGTTCGCCAGAACGCGGGGTGTCGTGGACGTTCTGCCCCCGCGTTCTGGCGAACGCGGCTACGACACCGAAAGCAGCGTCCGATGCGGCAGGAGAGGCACGATTGCTTCCCAAAGGGCGTATTGGCCAGTTGTGCGACTCCGCTTTATTTCGCAGGCAGTTTTCCGACGAACTTCACCGCACGCTGTATCCAGAGCTTCACCTGCGCATCCTCTGCCACGCCTGCGGGCGCAACCATGATCCAGCCTTTCATCGGCTTGCCGGTGATGTCGAACTCCTTGACGTGCGGCTCCAGCAATGCATCCTCGTAAGCGTTCGGGCCGAGCCGGACGATCATCGAATTCTTCCAGACGCCTACCAACATGTTGCCCTTGAGCAGGAAGCCGAGCCCGCCGAACATCTTCTTTTCTTCGATGTTCTTCTTGCGCGCCAGTCCTGTGCGAATGCGTTCGGCCAGTGCTTCATCAAATGCCATCGGTGAACTCCAAACGGAAGAGCCGGACGATCGAGCATGGGCTATTCTATCGAGACAGAAGGTGAAGCCATGACCACGAGCTTGTGCGAAACGTGCCAGAACCTGCGCGAAGTCCGCACGGCGAGGTCACGCTTCCTACTCTGCGAATTGTCAGTCGTGAACGACGCCTTCCCGAAATATCCGCCGCAGCCGGTCGTTCGATGTGTTGGGTACGAAGCAAAAGACCAAGAACCGTCCGAGCCAGAATCGCCGCTCACCGGCGCAGCGAATTCGCCAGGCGTGTCATCTCTCGGCGCATACGGGAAAAGGCCGGGCTGCGGCGAGTCGGGGGCCGATCTGCCTGCCTGGGGAAGACGAGTTGAGCGTGAAATGCCTTCTGACCAGGGATCAATTCAACCAACGGGGGCCGGAGCCGTGAACCTATTCGTTGATCTCCCCACGCACTTGCCCGACGAGCTAATCCTTAACCAAGCGAAGGCGTTCTGCTTTCGCCCAGGAATAATTTGAAAAAACTCGAAATCCTTTGTTCTTG
>JACQFG010000235.1 GCA_016200155.1 Planctomycetota bacterium
AGATTCCCAGCACGCTGGAGCCGACCGTCATCGGCGGAGCGCTGCTCATTTGCGCAATCGTCGATGAAATGCTGCGGCGGGGCGTCCGTTGGCGTGATATTTGGCAAAAGATCGGCTGGCGCGGCCGGGTGAATGGCCGTGAAATCTGATAGAATAGAGTCAACGCTCCACGCGCGCCCGGCCGCTTGGCTCTCGCAAGGCGATGGCATGAACAACGATGAAAAGAAAACTGGCCGCAAGCTGAACACCCCCGTCGATCTCAAGCGGATCGCCGCGGCGGTGCGTGAAATCCTACTGGCGATCGGCGAAGATCCCGAACGCGAGGGGCTCAGCGAAACCCCGCAGCGCGTCGCGCGGATGTATGAGGAAATGTTTTCCGGACTGCGCAAAGACCCGGCGGCGGTGTTGCGACGCACCTTCGTCGAGAAGTATGACGAAATGGTGCTTGTCAAGAATATCACGTTTGAGAGCATGTGCGAGCATCACCTGCTGCCGTTCTTCGGCAAGGCTCACATCGCGTATCTGCCCAATGGTCGCATCGTTGGCCTTAGCAAGCTGGCGCGGATCGTCGAGATCCTGTCGCACCGGCCGCAAGTTCAAGAAAGGATGACCGAGGAACTCGCCGACCTGGTGATGCAGGAGATCGATGCCCGGGGCGTCGGCGTGGTGCTGGAGGCAGCCCACACCTGCATGTCCATCCGCGGCGTGCGCAGGATGGACAGCGTCTGCACCACCAGCGCGATGCGCGGCGTGTTTATGTCCAACGTGTCGACGCGGTCGGAATTCCTGGCACACATTCACAAGAACTGAGCCCGAAGCGCACGCGAGGACGCCTCTCGTTTGCGCGTCGGGTTCAGCTTGTCACGGGGAAATAGGGTGGCAGCGACGTTCTGTCTGCGGCTGGCGGCCGGCATGATCCTGATGCTGCCCATTCTCTCCCCCGCGCAGATCCCGCCGCGGTTTTATCGCGTTCACTTTCTGACGGCGCTCGGCTTGCTGGTGATCGCGGCCTTGTTCATCCGTGAAAAAGCAACGCCTGCGTTCTGGCTGATCCATGCGGTCGCGGGCTGCAGTTGCCTGGTCAGCTCGGTCCTCTGGCATCTCGACGAGGCCCCCGGCGGCAAGTGGACCGTCTACCTGACGCCGATCGCTCTGGCAATCTGTCTGATTTACGGCGGGATATTGATGAGCGATACGAATTCGGCAGTTCGGGTCGCCGACGATGTGGTTTCCGCGCTCGTCGTCGGCTGCGCGATGACGGCGATGCTGATGGGGCACTCGTACCTGATATCACCGTCGATGTCGATTACGCCGCTCCTGACTTTGCTGGGGGCGCTGGGCGTAGCGGTGACCTTGCGAATCGCCCTGGCGTGTATCGGGCTATGGGGATGGACTTCCAGTCACGGCACGAGTAACCTGGAAACGGAGTTGCTGCTCTGGCTTTCGGCCCGCTGGGGCCTGGGGTTGATCGCGCCGCTGGTCCTCGGCTGGATGGCCTGGGAAACGGCGCGGATCCGGTCGACCCAGTCGGCGACCGGCATCCTGTATGTCGTAGTGATCGTCTGTTTTCTTGGCGAGCTGACGAGCCTGCTGCTTGTCGAGAAAACGGGCTGCGTTTTATGAAATCTTCAGAGCCTGACGAGAGGACGATTGCGTGAAAGTGACGTTTGTCTGCCCCGCGTGCGAACAACCCGCGACCGTGCCCGTTGATCACGCCGCCGATTGGCAATGCCCGGCCTGCGAGCATCGCTTGCAGCACCAGGCCGGCGAGTCCACATTGCCGATTTGCGTCATCTGCGGCAATCACGAGTTATACAAGAAGAAGGACTTCCCCCACTGGCTCGGCATGACGATTCTCGTGGCCGCCTTGATTCTCTCGACATTGACTTATTACGCCTACGAAAAATGGTGGTCGTGGATGTTCCTGATTGGCTCGGCGATCATCGACGGCGTCATGTACCTGCTGGTGGGGGACGTGATCGTTTGTTATCGCTGTGAAGCCCATCATCGCGGATTCACAACCACGGCCGCCCACGAGCCGTTTGAGATCACGATCGGCGAGCGCTATCGTCAGGAACGAATACGCAAGGATCAACTCAAAGGAAAGACAAAATCGTAGCGCCAAGCTGCCAGCTTGTCGCTGCTTGAATCTGTCCAAGTCCTTCGGGACCAAGCTGGCAGCTTGGTCCTGAGAAGGTCCCTTCCGTGGATCTACGGCGACTTCAAGATGACTTGCAGGGCTTCTTCAAAGGCGAGATCCTTTGCGACGACGTCGCGCGCCTCCTCTACAGCACGGATGCCAGCATCTTCCAGGTGAAGCCGGCCGGCGTCGTCATGCCTCGCGACGAGGACGATATCCGCGGCCTCGTGCGCTATGCCCAGGAGCATGGCATCGCACTGATCGCGCGCGGCGCCGGCACGGGCCTTGCCGGTGAGTCGCTTGGCGTCGGTCTCGTCGTCGATCTCAGCAAATATTTTCGCGACATCCTCGAGGTCGGCGCCGATACCGTGCGCGTTCAGCCTGGCGTGACCCTGGCCGCGCTCAACACTCGGCTGGCGGAGGTTGGCCGACGCTTCGCACCCGATCCGGCCAGCGGTGCCGTGTGCACGATCGGCGGAATGCTGGCAAATAACGCGTCCGGCTCGCGCGGCCTCAAGTATGGGTACACGCGCGATCACGTGCAGTCGCTGCGAATCGTGCTCGACAACGGCGATGCGGTCGCCGTCACCCGTGAGGCGATTCATGCCAATGGCACGGCGTCCCACCTTCACGACATCGTCACTGCTCTGAGCGTGCTTCTGGACCAAAATCGAGAGTTGATCGCATCCAGCAATCCGCGAACCGCCTTCAATCGCTTGGGATACCAGCTCGAAGGCGTGCTCAGGGACGAAATGCTCGATCTGCCTCGTCTGCTGATCGGCTCGGAGGGAACGCTGGCATGCTTCACGGAAGCGACGCTGCGGACGATGCCGCTGCCGGGGGGACGGTGTCTGGTCCTCGCCAATGTCGTAAGTGTGGAAGCTGCCATCCTGACCGTGCAGCGCGCATTGGCGACAGGACCGTCGGCATGCGAACTGATCGATCGCCGCTTGCTGAGCCTGGCGCGAGGGAGTGAAGGAATCGCGGCCGGCAGTCTCATCTCGCAGCAGGCCGAGGCCGTGCTCCTGATTGAATACGAAACCAATACCGCCGGTGAGGCGCAACGCCTGGCGGGCGAACTCGACGAAAGTCTGCAACGGGATTCAAGCATCATCAAGACGCACGTCGCGATCGACGCCGCAAAGCAGGAGCAGATCTGGCAGATTCGCGAGTTGGCCCTGCCGAGCCTTTACGGCAAGAAAGGCGGCGCTCAACCGGTAGCCTACATCGAGGATGTCGGTGTGCCGCTCGATGTGCTCAACGAATACATGAGGCGTGCCCAGGAAATCATGCAAGAGCACGACACGACGGCGAGTTTTCTGGTGCACGCCGGCGCCGGGCAAGTTCATGCGCGGCCGTTTCTCGATCTGGCCAAGGGAGACGATGTCTCACGTCTATGGTCGATTGCCGACAAGGTCCACGCTTTGGCGATCGACCTGGGCGGCACGGTCAGCAGCCAGCATGGCGCCGGGCTGGCACGGACGCCATGGGTCGCCCGTCAGTTCGGGCCTTTGTATCCTGTTCTGCGTCAGGTGAAGGCCATCTTCGATCCGAAGAACATCTTCAACCCGGGCAAGATTGTCGATCCCGATCCCACAGTGACGTCGCGCCCCCTGCGTGGCCATACGCCATCTGCCGTGCCGACCACGACCACGATGCTGCACTGGCAATCCGATGAACCCGTGCTGGAAGCCAACCACTGCAACGGTTGCGGACAATGCCGGACCGAGTTGCCCGGCCAGCGCATGTGCCCGATCTTTCGTGCCACGCACCGCGAAGATGCGACGCCGCGCGCGAAGGCGAACCTGCTGCGCGACTTGCTCAAGCAATCGGCAAACGGGTTGCAAGTCAGCTCCGAGGAAGTTCGCACGGTCGCCGATTTATGCGTCAACTGCAAGATGTGTGCATCGGAATGTCCGGCCCATCTGCAGATTCCCAAGCTCATGCTGGAAGCCAAGGCTGCCAACGTCGCGGAGCATGGTCTGGATCGCATCGATTGGTTTTTCGCCCGCATCGAAGAGGTGCTGCGCTGGGGAAGCGCGGTCTCGTTCCTTGCCAATCTTGCCTTGCGAAGCCGCACGTCGCGCTGGTTGCTGGACAGGCTGTTCGGCATTTCGCCAGAACGTCGGTTCCCCCCGTTCGCGGCGCGTTCCTTCATGGCCCGCGCCAAGCGGCGCGGCTGGACCCACAAGCCCACCGGCGCCCGGCCCGTCGTGCTCTATTTCGTCGACATATATGCGAACTATATTGAACCGCAGATCGCCGAAGCGACCGTCGTGGTCTTGCAGCACCAGGGTTACGACGTGTTCATTCCGCAAGACCAGCGCGGCAGCGGCATCGAGGCACTGGCCCATGGCGATGCCGAGACCGCGCGCGAGATCGCCCAGAAAAACCTGCGCGTCCTGGTCGAGGCAGCCCGTGCCGATTGGCCTATCGTCTGCTCCGAGCCCGCCGCCGCGCTGATGCTTCAGCAGGATTATCTCGACCTGCAACCAGACAGCGATGCCCGCGCCGTTGCCGCGCGCACGGTGGAAGTGACAGCGTTCCTGGGGCAGTTGCACGAGCAAGGCAAGTTGCGCACCGATTTCCGCTCACTCGACGTGAGCGTCGGACATCATGTGCCCTGTCATGTAAAGGCTTTGGGTGGTCCCATCGCGGCGCCGGCGCTGCTGCAAATGATTCCGAACCTGCGGCTGCACACGATCGACGTCGGGTGCTCCGGCATGGCAGGTACCTTTGGCATGAAGTCGGCCAACTACGACGTTTCGCAGCAAGCGGGTACCGCCATGCTGACGCAACTGCGCCGACCGCAGAACTTGTTCGGGTCCGCAGAGTGCAGTACCTGTCGTATGCAAATGGAGGACGGCGCGCGCAAGCGATCGTTGCATCCGGTGCAATACTTGGCCCTGGCATACGGGCTGCTCCCGGAGGTGGCGGACCGCTTGCGGGAACCGTTACTGCGATGAAAGTGATGCTGTTTGCTCGTGCCAGGGAGTTGATCGGCATCGAGCGCCTCGAATTCGAGGAGTCGATGACCGTGGGCGAACTGCGCGCGCTGCTGGAGCGGCGATTTCCCAAGGTCGCTGGACTGCTGAAAAAGTCGGCGATTGCAGTCGATAACGAGTTTGCCGAAGATGCCCTGCAAATTCCCGCCGGTGCGGAAGTCGCCCTGTTGCCTCCCGTCAGCGGCGGGTAAGATGGCAATATGATTCGACTCACGCGCGACGTTATTGATTATCACGCGCTTACCGAGAAAGTCCGCCGCGGTGATTGCGGGGCGGTCGTTCTGTTCCTCGGCACCGTGCGCGATCTCACGGGCGAACGCGTTACCGTCGCGCTTGATTATGAGGCGTATCCCGCGATGGCCGAGAAAAAGATGGCCGAGATCGAGTCGGATACGCGCACGCGCTGGCCGGTAGGCGAAATCATCCTCGAACATCGATTGGGACGTCTCGAGATTGGTGATGTCAGCGTTGCCGTCGCGGTGAGTTGTCCGCATCGCGCTCAGGCTTTTGAAGCGTGCCGTCATGCCATCGATCGGCTCAAGGAACTGGTGCCGATCTGGAAGAAAGAAAACTGGGCCGACGGTTCCACGGAATGGGTCCATCCGGGAGCATAAATCCCCCGGTCTGGTCCTGTGGCTCCCGGATGATACCGCGCGAACGCTAAACGGGAATCTGGTTCTATGAATCTACCGGTCATCAAACCGCTGATCGACACCTTCGGCCGCGTGCACAACAACCTGCGCATCAGCGTCACCGATCGCTGCAATCTGCGCTGCACCTATTGCATGCCCGAAGAAGTTGTCTTCATGGACAAGCACGAACTGCTGTCCTTCGAAGAGATCACGCGCTTCGTCGAGATCGTCGCTCCTCTGGGAATCGACAAGATTCGCCTCACCGGCGGCGAACCGCTCATGCGCCGCAACTTGCCTCAACTTGTCTCCATGCTGTGCAAGGTTCCCGGCATCAAGGACGTCGGCCTGACCACCAACGGCATCCTGCTCGCCCCGCTGGCGCAGTCCTTGTTCGACGCGGGCCTGCGCCGCATCAATATCAGCCTCGACACGCTCGACCCAGCTCGTTTTCGTCAGCTCACGCGCCGCGACGGCCTCGACAAGGTCCTTGATGGCATTCACGCCGCCAAGAAGGCAAGGTTCCACCCGGTGAAGATCAACGCGGTCGCGATTCGCGGCATCACCGAGCACGAGGTCGTTCCGCTGGCGCGCTTTGCCCGCGAGTTTGGCCTGGAGATGCGCTTCATCGAATACATGCCCATCGGCGCGGACCACTGGGAGCGGGACAAGGTCTACTTTGCGCACGAGATTCTGGAGCAAATCGAACAGTCGGTAGGTCCGCTCGTTCCGGCCAGTGATTATGACGCCAAGGCGCCCGCGCAGGATTTTGAATATGTCGACGGTGGCGGACGAGTCGGCATCATCGCCTCGGTGTCGCGTCCGTTCTGCATGAGTTGCAATCGCGTTCGTTTGACAGCCGATGGAAAGTTACGCAACTGCCTGTTTGCGCTTAACGAGATCGACCTGAAGCCGCTGTTGCGCGGCGGGGTATCGGCAGCGGAAATCGCCAACCTAGTGCGCGGTAGTGTGTGGGAGAAGTGGGAAGGCCACGAGATCAACACTGCCCGGTTCGTGAAGCCTCAGCGGACCATGCACACGATCGGTGGATGAGTTCCAAACTGACTTCGCATCTTCATTCCGGCGCCATGTGCTCGCCGGAATCCTTCATTCACACTGAACAAATGTCAAGATGCGGCCAGCGGCATGGTGCCGATTTCTGAGCGCCGAAAGCGCCGGTGCGGAACGACCGCCGTATCAGCCTCGACGGCGGCGATATCACACCATTGCGTCTCACCATCGTTGAGCGTGTTCAGCCCAATCCAGTGGATGATGCGCGCGTCATCACGGCCGACTTCGAAGACGGTGGCCGTGGGTGTGCCATCCATGAAATGAAGTCGGCCGGTTGTGCCGGTTCGCACAATGTAGAACCGGCGCACCCGAAACCCCGGAATGCGATTGAGGTCGTCGTCGCGTCCTGATATCGGCAGGCAGACCAATTTGACCAGCTTTTCCGCGCAGCCTGCGAGATGCTTGCCCAGACCCAGAAGGCGCTGGCCATGCTTGCAGAAGGCGTCCAGACTGATGTCGACGGTCTTGCCGTCGGGCCAGTGCACGACGTAGCCTTCGAAGTGGATCTTGTCAGTCTGTCGATCGCGAGAGGGATCACGACGAAAAAGGAGCGTTAAGGTGCGTGACATCCAGGGCCGCTCTCCATCTAGGGGTAACGATATTACCAGCCGGCCGGGGAAAATCCGGAAACTCCTTTTTCTCCGGGACCTGTCCCACAACCGCCGTAACGCCAAAAACAACGTGTACAGCGTGTTCGTTGTTAAGTTAGTGAGGCCGGAGAGAATTGGCTACCAATAACGAATATTTTTCAAGAGCGAAATGGAAACTTGTCCACCATCAAGATGGCCGCGAGTTTCAGGAGAAGAGCACACCCTGCGGCCCTTCGTCGCTCGATTTCCAGGCTTTTCCAAGGTGCGCGTACGCTTTCTGAGTCGCCATCCGGCCTCGCGGCGTGCGGACGATCATTTGCTCGCGCAGGAGATAGGGCTCGATTTCATCGCTGAGCGTGTCCGTCGAGAGGTTCATCGTGGCGGCCAGGGCTTCGACGCCGGTCGGCCCACCTTCGAAGACGCTGATGATGGTTTCCAGATAGCGGCGGTCCTGCTTGTCAAGCCCGAGCAGATCGACCTCCGCCATCTTTAACGCCGCCTGAGCGGTGGCCAGATCGATGGTCCCGTCATGCTCGCTCGCGGAGTAGCTGCGTGCCCACCAGAGGCGCGAATTGGCGATGCGCGGCGTTCCCCGACTCCGCCCGGCAATCTCCCCGGCGGCGTCTGGTGTGATCGGTGTCGTCAATTTCTTCGCGTTAATGGTCACGATCTGCGCTAACTCATCAACCGTGTAATAATCCAGGTGCTCATGAATCTTGAATCGGTCACGCATCGGGCCGGAGAGCATGCCGCTGCGCGTTGTGGCGCCGATCAACGTGAATCGCTTGAGCGGCATCGATAGCGTCCGCGCGTTGATCCCTTCGCCGAGCACGATATCGATGCGAAAATCCTCCATCGCCGGGTAGATGAACTCTTCGACCACGCGCGGCATGCGATGGATCTCGTCGATGAACAGGATGGAGCCGTCCGTCACATTCGTGAGGAACGGCAACAAGTCAGCCGGCTTCGTGAGAGCCGGCCCGCTCGTCATCTGGATCGATGTGCCGAGTTCGTTAGGCAACACCGTGGCAAACGTGGTCTTGCCAAGCCCCGGCGGCCCATCGAAGAGCATGTGCGAGAGCGGCTCTTTCAACTTTTTGGCGGCCCTTAGCAGGATTTCGAGGCGCTGCTTGACCGAGTGCTGGCCGATGACTTCGCGCAATAGACGTGGGCGCAGGGCGGCATCGCGCTTCTTGTCCTCATCGCCCGGCGGGTCGCCCTGCACTATCGGTTGACGAGCCATGAATTCTCCCATCCGCAGCCGGCGTCACTTCTGCGCGTATATCGCCAGCAGGATTTCCTCGACGCTCTTGTACTGCGTGCCACCGGTGAGCGCCTTGTCGAGGCGATCGCGGGCTTCCTGCGGGCTATGTCCGACGCTTAGCAGCGCCTGGTACGCATCCTCCAACACGTCCCCGGCCACGCTGGACGCCGCCGGGGTTGTCGCCGCGCCGCTGGCCATGAGGGCGTACTTCGTCACCTTGCGTCGCAGTGTGGCGACGATCTGTTCCGCGGTCGCCGTGCCGATGCCGGGCAGCGTCGTGAGCCATTTGGCGTCCTGCCGCTGGATGGCGTCGGCGATTTCCTTGATCGGCCGCACGAACGCTTTCATCGCCTTGCGGACGCCGACCTTGTCCACGGTGCAGAAGAGATCGAAAAACTCCTGCTCCGCCTCGGCCAGGAAGCCAATCAAACGCGGCACCATGCGGCCGTGAGCCGGGTTGCCGTCGAGGTAGTGATTCGTGTAGAGCGTGATCTCCTCGGCTTGCTTATGCTGTAGGGTACGGCGAATGAACTCCGGCACGAGTACCTGGTATTCGAGCGGCCCGACCTGGAGGCGGACTTCCTCGTCAAGGACGCGATTCACGTGGCCGGTGATTTTCGTGATCATTTACAGATTTCTCCCCGTTTAGCGCCCGCAGTGCGCCATGCGATCGCATGGCACACTGCGGGCGCTAAGCGAAGATCACAGCGTACGATTCGTGTAATAATGGCATAACGCGACCGCCAGCGCATCCGCGACGTCAGGCGGCTCCGGCATCGTCGCCAGGCCGAGTTCGCGCTGGATCGTTCGCTGCACCTGTTCCTTGGATGCGCGCCCATTTCCGGTGACGATCTTCTTCACCTGCGTCGACGCATAGCTGACGACCGGAATGCCCTGCTCCGCCGCCGCCAGGAAGATGACGCCGCGTGCGTGCCCCATGAGGATGGCGGTGCGTGGATGATCGTAGTGAGCGTAAAGCTGCTCGACGGCCATGGCCTCGGGCTTGAACTGGGCAACCACCTCCGCTACACCTTTGTACACGGAGCGGACTTTCTCCGCCAGATCAGTCGCGTCGTCGTCAGCGGTGCGAATGATGCCGGCTTCGCAGAGAATGGGCCGTGCGGACGAGAATTCGAGCACGCCGTAGCCGGTGATAGTCAGGCCGGGATCGATGCCGAGAATGCGGCGAGGCGTGGCCATGTTCCCTCGGAAAATGGGTTGCATTGCGCTTGCGGGTTTAACACACACTCACATGTTCCCACCCCTTCACTCGCGTGTCGCCCCGGAAAATGGGTTGCATTGCGCTTGCGCGTTTTACACACACCCTCTCACCCACCCCCATCCCCTGCGACAACTGACTTTGAATTCGCACGTGCAATTGGGTAAAACCGAGCAATTAGACGCCGACGAACCGAATTCAATCTTTGCGCCAGATCGTGCCGCCCGGCCGATCCTCGAGGGTGACGCCCATTTCGCCCAGGCGTTTGCGAATCTGATCGCCGAGCGCGAAGTTCTTCGCCTTCCGCGCTTCGGCACGAAGGTCGATCAGCAACTGCATCAGCCCGCCAACGAGCTGGCCGCTCGCATCGTCGGCCTTCCCCTTTTGCGCCGGCTGTGAGAAGACGCCAAGGATGTGGCTCAGCTCTCGCAAATACAGGACGCCTTGCTCGAATGTTGCGATATCCGCAGCCGCCGCCTTGCCGGACTCTAGCTGGTGAGCATCGGCAAATCGATTCAGCGCCGACAGCAGTTCGTATAGAGACCCGACGGCGCCCCCTGTGTTGAAGTCGTCGTCCATGTGCTCGAGGAATTTCTTCCGCAACTCGCCGAATTCTCCATCTGTCTTGCCAACGGCCGTGGCGACGGAGTAGAAGCTCTTCTTCGTGATGCGTTCATACCGCTCGAAGAAGCGATGAAAGCCCTCCAGCCCGCGCTGCACTTCTGCGAGACGCTCCTCGCTGTAATCGATCGGCCGGCGATAGTGCGTCGCCAGCAGGAAGAATCGCAGTGTCTCCGGCTGCACGCCGCGCTCGAAGAGCTTGTGAACGACGATCTCGTTGCCGAGGCTCTTCGACATCTTTTGCGGCTCTTCGTCGCCGGGCTTGGCGTCCTTGATCTTGCTGGTTTGCGAGTGGATGCGCATGAGGCCGTTGTGCATCCAGTAATTGACGAAGGGGACGCCGTTAAACGATTCGGATTGGGCCAGCTCGTTTTCGTGATGCGGGAACTGCAAGTCGAGGCCGCCGCCGTGAATGTCGAGCGTCTTGCCGAGCAGCTTCATCGACATGGCGGAGCATTCGATATGCCAGCCGGGGCGACCCTTGCCCCAGGGGCTGTCCCAGGAAGGCTCGCCGGGCTTGGCGGATTTCCACAGGGCGAAGTCGCCGGGGCTGCGTTTCTTGTCCGAGACCTCGATGCGAGCGCCCGCTTCGAGCTGCTCGGGATCGCGGTTGCACAGTTTGCCGTAGTCGTCGTCCTTGGTGACGTCGAAGTAAACGTCGCCGGCCGCGGGATAAGCATAGCCCTTCGTGATGAGGCCGGCGATGATGTCGATGATGTCACCGATGTGATGCGTCGCCCGCGGCATCTCGTCGATGCTGGTGACGCTGAGCTTCTTGAGGTTTTCGATGTAATCCTTGGTGACGCGCTCGGCCAGCTCCGAGACGCTGATGCCCTGCTTGGGAGCTTCGATGATAAGCTTGTCATCGACGTCGGTGATGTTGACGACGAACTTGACCTGGTAGCCAAGGTACGTGAGGTAACGCTTGACCGTATCGAAGATGACCGGCCCGACCATATGGCCCAGATGGCTCGGCTTGTAGACAGTCGGCCCGCAGACATACATGCTGACCTTGCCGGGCACGACGGTCTTGAACGGCTCCTTTTGCCGGGTCAGCGTGTTGTAGACGCGCAGGTTGTGTTGCATTGCGATCCTCGCTCATATAGCCCGCCATTTATGGCGGGTTCGCATTCCCGCCATGAATGGCGGGCTATATGGTTTCGATCAAAACTGCCGCCTGGCACCCGATCGCCTCAGCCCGGCCGATCGCGCCGACCTTTTCGCCGGTCTTCGCCTTCACGTTGACGGCATCCACAGCAAGACTCAGCATTGCCGCCAGGTGTTCGCGCATGCTCGTCTTGATTGGCCCCAGCTTCGGCTCCTGGGCGAAAATCGTCAGGTCGACGTTGACAATTCGCCAACCGCGGTCGCTCAGTTTCTTCAGCGTCTCGGTCACGAACAGCCGCGAGTCGCAATCCTTGAAGCGCGGGTCGGTGTCGGGATACGCGTCGCCGATGTCGCCGAGCCCCGCGGCCCCGAGCATGGCGTCGGTCAGCGCGTGGAGCACGACGTCGGCGTCGGAGTGCCCGACAAGGCCGCGCGAATGCTCGATCCGCAGCCCGCCGAGGATGAGCGGACGGTCGGGGCCGAGCCGATGCGTGTCGTGACCGATGCCGACGCGGAACACGGAAACCTCCGCGTTGATTGTAACGAAGATGCGCCGATTTTGACAATACGGTTCAGAGCCTGAAGCGTGAGCGAAGGATGCCGCTTCCTTCGCTTACGCTTCAGGCTCTGACAATCAAATCCCGCTTGCCGCGTAACTCGAATGCTCGACCGCGAAGTTCTCGAACCGCATGTATTGCTTGATGTACATCAGCGTCTTTTCGCCGGTCGGGCCGTTGCGCTGCTTGGTGACCAGCACTTCGACGATGCCGTCCTTGCCTTCGGGCTCGTAGAGTTCGGGGCGGTGCAGCATGATCACGGTGTCGGCGTCCTGCTCGATGGCGCCGGATTCGCGCAGGTCGCTCAGGCGCGGCTTGTGGTCCTGGCGATCCTCCGAGCCGCGATTGACCTGGGCCAGCGCGATCACCGGAATCTTCAGCTCGCGGGCCAGGAACTTCAAGCGGCGCGAGATATTCGCGACCTGTTCCTGCCGGCTCTCGCGGCGATCATCGGGATCGATCAGTTGCAGGTAATCAATGATAATGAGCCGCAGGTCGTGGCGTTTTTTAAGTCGGCGCGCGTTGGCGGCGATGCGCAGCATGCTCTGGCCCGGCGTGTCATCGATGAATAGCTGCGCCTCGCCGAGAATCGCGCCGGCGTCCATGATCTTCGTGTGATCATCCGTCGGCAGATGGCCCTTGCGCAACAGATGGCTGTTGACGCGCGCCTGGCAGCAGAGCAATCGTTCCGCAAGTTCGATCCGCGCTTGCTCGAGGCTGACGAACAACACTGGCAGGCGTTCCTCGACGGCGACGTACCGGGCGATGTTCAGCGCGAACGCCGTCTTGCCGACACTGGGCCGCGCGGCGAGGATGATCAGCTCGGAGTTCTGGAAGCCCGCGGTGAGCGTATCGAGATCGATGAAGCCCGTCGGAATGCCGCTGTACTCGTGCTCGCCGCGCTTGGCGCGTTCATCGAGCCGATGCCACGCTTCCTGCACGGCCTGGTGCAGCGTGATCGTGTTGCCGGTGATGCCGATCTCGGCGATGTCGAGGATGCGCCGCTCGGCCGAATCGAGCAGTTCTTCGGGCTTGAGCGAAGGATCGTACGCCTCGGCCTGCAGTTCGGTGCAAGCGTGAATGAGATTGCGGACGATCGCCTTCTTGCGCACGATCTCGGCGTATTCTCGGTAATGGCCGGCACTCGGGGCGGCATCCCAAAGTTCCGCGAGATAGCCGGGACCGCCGATCTCGTCCATCAGCTTGGCGGCGGTGAGCCATTCCGCGACCGTGACGATGTCGGCGGGTTTGCCGCCGTCGTCGCTCAGCATCGTGATGGCTTCGAAGATCTTCTGGTGGGCAAACTGGTAGAAGTGGTCCGCCTTGACGAGATTGACGGCATCGTGGATGACGTTATTATCGCGCAACATGCTGCCAAGCAGGCTGCGTTCGGCATCGCGATTGTGCGGAGGCAGACGGTCCGTGCCGTTCGTGGAGTCGGGATACATGGCCGGGGTTCCTTGGCCGCGAGTCAGGCGTTCGCGCGGGGCCGCGCGGGCGCTAAACGAACACAGGAAACACAAACAGCCCGACCGCTTGGCCGGGCTGTTATTGTAGCGATTGGCGCGCTCACTTCTTGTCGACCGTCTTCAGCGGGACGACCATGACCATGACCTTGGCGGTGATGTCGTAGCCGAGACTCAGCTCGACTTCGTACAGGCCGCACTGCTTGATGATGCCGGGGAGTTTGACCATTTCGGGCTCGACCTTGAGGTTCTTGCCCTTGAGAGTCTTGGAGATATCGGGTTCGCCGACGGAGCCGTAAAGGTGGCCTTCCTCGTTGGCGTTGGCTTCGATCGTCAGCTGCGGGACGCGGGCGATCTGCTCGGCCATTACTTTCAGGTCGGCGATCTTCGCCTCACGGGCCTGATTCACTCGTTTCTTGTGCAGTTCGAGCAGCTTGAGATTGTGCTGCGTCGGCACGGTGGCGAGCCCCTGCGGCAGAAGGTAGTTTCGGCCATAGCCGGACTTGACCTCGACGAGATCGCCCTGGCTGCCCAGGTGCGCAACATCCTCGGTCAGCAGCAGCTGCATGCCGCCGTGCTTGCCCTTGAGAACCTGATTGCGTCGTTTGATTGGCATCGTGCATCCTCATATAGCCCGCCGTTTACGGCGGACTCAAATCACCCGCCATAAATGGCGGGCTAAATATCAGAACGGAATGTCTTTGTCCGCAGGGCCTGGCGGCGCCGTGTTCATCGGCGCCTCGTCCGGCGGCGGCGGGCCGGCATCGTAATCACTGCTCGGCGGCGGGGCATCCTGGCGGCGCGGCGCTTGCCCGCCTTGACCATCCCGGCGCGGTTCGAGGAATTGCACGTTGTCGACGACGATCTTCAGCTTCGAACGTTTATCCCCGGTTTGCTTGTCTGCCCACTGATCGAGCTTCAAATGGCCCTCGATGTAGGCCTGATAGCCCTTATGCAGGTATTGCTCGATGAGGTCGGCCGTCTTGCCGGTCTCGCCGCGATTGAACGCCTCGCAATCGAGGAAGACGGGATCGTCTTCCCATTGGCCGGTCTGCTGGTTCTTGCGCTTGTTGTTGACGGCAAAGCCGAAGTGAACGACTTTGCCGCCATTCGAGAACATGCGCGCTTCAGGGTCGCGGGTGAGGCGGCCGATCAACATGACCTTGTTGAGGTTCGCCATGGCTGGATCTCCGGAAAGGGTGAAAGAACACGCTGCAAACGTGCTCCGATTATTCTACCAAGTCCGTGATCAATGATCGCGTTTTCGCCGGCGGTCTTCGCCGCCCAGTTCGACCGGAACGCCGTCCTCCGCGGCCGGCTCTTCCTGCATGTTGTGCAGGGCGACCGCGTGCTCGCCCTTGGCCAGCGACAGCATCGTGTCCACCAGCTTCGGATGGATCTTGAGGACCAGCATCCGCAGGATCATCTCGTTGAGGGCGCAATCGTGCTCGATGGGGACGAGATTCTTGCCTTCCGACGAGAAGTAGGTGAGGTAATAGATGCCCTTCTTGTGCTTCTTGATCGGATAGGTGAATTTCCGGTCATCGCCCCACTGCCGGCTCACCAGCACCTCGGCGTTGTTCTTTTCGAGAAGGGCGCGGAGCTGCTTGTCGGCGGCTTCGATGTTGCCCGATACCTTCGCCGAATCGAGGATGAACATGCACTCGTAAACATTCGCTGGCATTTGCTTTCCTCAGACCGCCTGCGGCGCAGCAACTCTTCTGCTGCGCCGCAAGCGGCAGTTGAATTACGCATTATATTGATTCATGCACTTCTGGATACCCTGCCCCACCCAGGTCACAACGCCCTGGACAGCCAACTGCATGGCATCCTCGATCGCCGCCTTCTCGCTGGGCTTGAACTTGCCAAGCACGTGATCGACAGCGTCCCGTTCCGCGTCGGGGACGTCCAGACCGATGCGAAGCCGTGCGTATTCCGTTGTCCCCAGGTGCTGCTGAATGTCACGAAGCCCGTTGTGTCCGCCATGGGTCCCGCGCGCCCGAAATCGCAGCTTGCCGAGCGGCAGGGCCATGTCGTCGCAAACCACGAGCAAGTCCTTCAGCTCGACCTGGTAGAAATCGATCGCTTCACGAACCGACCGGCCGCTCAGGTTCATGAACGTCTGCGGCTTCATCAGCAGAATCTTGTCGGCATCCTCACGCCACTCGGCGACTTCCGCATCGAAGCGATCCTGAAAGCTGCCAACGTTCGGCGAGGCGGCCAGGCGATCGACGACGACAAAGCCGACGTTGTGCCGCGTGCCGTCGTAGCGCTTGCCCGGGTTGCCGAGGCCGACGACCAGTTTCATGGCTACTTCTTCTCTTTCTTCTCCTCTTCCTCCGGCTCCTCTTCCTTCACGCGGCCAATGACTTCGGGCTCGCCGGATTCCGCGGTCGGGGCAGCCACGACCGGCGCGATGACTTCCTCGATCTTCTTGCTAACCTGGACGATGATCGCTTCCGGATCGTTCTTGACCGTGACGCCATCGGGCAGCTTCAGTTCGCGCACGTGAATCGCCTGGTCGATCTGCAGCTCGTTGATCATCACGCGGATCGATTCGGGAATGTTGACGATCAAGCATTCCACGGACAGGCTGTGGATCTGCTGGACGAGCACGCCGCCAGCAGTGACGCCGGGCGCGGTGCCGCGCAGCTCGACCTTGACTTCGAGGGTGATCGTCTCATCCGCAGAAACGCGGTAGAAGTCGGCGTGGAGCACATCGTGGCCCAGGGCGTCCCATTGCACGTCGCGCAACAGCGCCTTCTGGGCGGCGCCGTTGAGCGTGACGTCGAAAATGCGCACGCCGTGCCGGATCGCCTTGTTCAGCTCGTCGCCGGGAACCGAGAGGGATGCAGTGGCTTCCCCGTGGCCGTAAATGACGGCGGGAACGAGGCCCTTCTTGCGAAGTTGCTTGGAGGCGTTGGTGCCGCGCGTCTTGCGTTCTTGAACTTGCAGGACAAAAATCTCAGCCATGTGGTCCTCGCCAAGGATTTATCAAGGGGACAGCTTCCCCACCTGTCAATCGCTTTTTGGGGAAGGGTTATTATTTGAAATGAAAGGTTGGTTGCAAGGGGGCAGCCGAAAAAATCAGCGAATCCCCGCCCGGACGATGGCGAGGAAATCGTCGACCTTCAGACTCGCCCCGCCGACGAGGGCGCCGTCAACGTCGGGCTGGCTCAGCAGTTCAGCGGCGTTCTTCGGGTTGACGCTACCGCCGTACTGGATGACGACCGATTGCGCCGTCGCATCGCCGCACAGCTGGCCGACGCGCTTGCGGATAAAGGCGTGGGCATCTTGAGCCTGTTGGGGTGTCGCGTTGACGCCGGTGTTGATCGCCCACACCGGCTCATAGGCGACGACGATGGTCTTCAGGTTTTCAGCCGTGATCTTGGCCAGCGCACCGGTCAATTGCGCGTCGAGAATCGCTTCGACTTTGTTGGCCTTTCGTTCGTCAAGTGTTTCGCCGATGCACAGAATGACGCGCAACTTCGCTTTCAGGGCCGCGTGGACTTTTTCATTGATAAAGGCGTCGGTCTCCTTGAAGTACTGCCGGCGCTCGCTGTGGCCGAGGATGACGAGCTGGCAGCCGACATCGACGAGCATGGCCGGACTGATCTCGCCGGTGAAGGCGCCGTCGTCCTTGGGGTAGCAGTTCTGGGCCCCGAGCAAGACCAGCGTTCCCTTGACGACCGAGGCGACGCGCGGCAAATACACCGACGGCGGACAAACGGCGACATCGACGCGCGTCTCGGCGCTGAGCCCCTTGAC
>JACQFG010000236.1:0-20101 GCA_016200155.1 Planctomycetota bacterium
AAACGATTTTCCCACGTGCGATGACAAGGGACCCCCCAATACTGCCCACAATTGTTACATCGCCGCCGCTGACGATCAAGGTGTTTTTAAGGCTTCCATGAACCTCTACGTTGCCCCCGGCCAGGATCGCGCGAGGGTGGCCATAGATCATTTTGACAGGGCCGCGTGCAACGATGCAGCTGTCGTGATGGAAGCAGTTTTGCGCTGGCATCTCAGAGTCGCGGCGCGAGTAGACAAGGTCTACTTCGCCGGCGCGCAGGAAAAAGGCGCTATCGAATTGGCCCTTCGTGTCTTCCGTTATGCGCTTTGCCACCACAACGAGTTGGCGCGGTCCGCCATCCAATCGGAGTTTGATTTTCTCTCCCCCTCTATTTTCGTGCCGCGCCGCCAAATCGCGAGCCACGGCACAATAAGTTTCCCAAAGCACGTCTTCCTGTTTCCCAGCCGGCCAATCAGCGAGTTTTTCGGTAACGCGGTCCAAGCGCCCCGCCTTAACAGCCGCATCGAGTTCTCGCAAGGGCTTGGAAGTGATGTAATCGAGAATCTGCGCGGCGCGCTGCCGTGTTTCCGGGTCCGCCGACTTCAAGACCGCTCGCAGAGCGGGTGCGGCATCGGGGCGGTTCTTCAAGGCTGATGTCGCGGACTGGCGTTGATGAAAGTCGGGACTGCCAAGCTTTTCGATCAGCGTTCCAACGGACTCATCCCCAGGCTGCGCGCACGGGAGCGCAGGCACAATTACCAATAGTGCCAGGATAACAATCGAGTGGAATTTACGGATTCTGATCATTGACAACGTTATCGCAAATGGTGTTTCGATCATCACGGGCGTCCAGCCAAACGTCGACCGTATAGCAAAGTCCATTGCCTCCTTCGTCCACCCAAGCAGTATTGCCGCCGAGGGTGCAGCCAGACACCAGGGTCATGATGCCGCTGCGGGCATAAATTCCGCCGCCTTTCCCTGTTGTCGTGCTCGTGGCTTCATTGTTGGTGATCGTGACATTCGTCAACGTCGCGGAGTTAGAGGTATATAGGCCACCACCTCGGTTAACCGAACGATTGTCCGAGAGCGTTGCGTCTGACATTTCCAAGAAGCCATAATTGGCGATGCCGCCTCCTTCGCCACTGGTGGCAGTAGTCCCGGTGGCCCGATTCCAATTGATCGCCGAACCGTGGTCGATGGTTACCTGGGAGTTCGCTAGAATACCTACGCCCCCGCCACTCGCCGCTCTGTTGTTACTGACCACGGTTTCGTTGGTAATCCATGTATTCCCGCCGCCATTGTACAGACCGCCGCCAGTCCCTTGCGTTTCGTTGTCATCCACATTGCATTGACTCAACCTGAGACTGCCGAAATTAGCAATAGCGCCGCCATCGACCGCAGAGCGATTGTTCGCCAGCGTTGCGCCATGTAAGTCTAAATTCCCGAAGTTCAGTATGCCGCCACCGCGGCCGGCGTCGTTTTGTCCCGCGGCATTCCCGTTCGTCATCCTGACGTTGCCAATGTTTACGCTAGCTGCTGGCGCAACAAAGAGGATCCGGAAGGCGGCAACTGCATTACGGTTCAACGTGATTTGATTGGTGCCAAGGACGTTAATGTTGACCCTACCGGTCAGGTCAGGTAACGGTATTTCCAGGTTGATCGTCGCGTTTGGCTGCAGGTTGAAGTTGATCATGACGTCTGTTTGGGCATCAGCGCCATTGGCTTCTTGCAAGGCAGCACGAAGCGATGTTAATCCGTTGGCGTCTGCCGCGACACCATCGAGGGATTGGTTTTCCAAAATGTTAACATCGTCAGAGTCCGCAGTCGTGTTGACGGCAAAAGTCACGCGTGGTCTGACTATCAGAGTGAATGTCATGGCGGAGCTCGTGTCGATGGCGCCGTTTTCCGTGCCGCCGTCGTCCTTCACCTTGACGTCAAATGTACACCATCCATGAACATACGGCGCTAATGCGTAGCTGAGAGTGCCACTCGTGGATACGGTCGGCTGGGCACTGAACATTGCAGGGTCGCTGACATTGTATACGAGATACGTTGCTGTCTGGTAGGTTTCGTTAGGTGCGCCTGGGTTGAAGGTCGCCCAATTCGGGATCGAAACATTGACATTTTCGTCGGTTGTTCCCGGATCGCTCGCCGTGAAGCTCGGCGTCTGGTTGACCCACGTCACGTTGATGTTCATGTACCGCGACGTCGCGTCGGTGTCGTGGCCGAAGCTCATCGGGTCGTTCGGGTCGCCCGCTGTGCCGCCGTCGTCTTGCACGCGGAAGTAGAAGCCGGTCAACGAACTGCCGCTGACGTTTGCCGACGGTGTGAACTGGACATACCCGGCGTTGATGTCAGACACGCTGATGGCCTGATTGGTGCTTATATTCTGGCCGTTGTTGGTGAACGTGCCGAACACCGGGAGGCTGTCGATCACGACTGCCAGGAAATTGTTGGGCGACGGCCCATCGTCGGGGTCGGTGAAGCCGAAATCGCTCAACTGGAATACTCTCGCGGTGTTCTCCAGCGTCGTCGCGCTGTTGGTGGCGCCGACTGGGGCGTGATTCACCGATGGCACGCAGCGGTCTTCGAGGAGTTCGATTTCGAGACGGTTTGGCCGCCTGACGATGGTCCTGGAAAGGCGCGGCAGAAAGAGGTTGTTGATCCAGGACGGGAGGTTCGGAAACATTGGCCGATCCTTCGCAAACGGGGCCAGAGAGGCTTCTATGCTTCTTATTGCCAACGGCTGGGCAAACCGGACACCAATTCCCGATCGATGCTCATCTTCGTCAGCTCGCGGCGGGGCAGGTTTCAGCGGCGCCGGCGTCGTTGCCGGCGGAGTTGCGGGAGATGCTGGAGCCGCTGGCCCAGCAGATTCGCGATGCCAGAGCCGGCGGCGGGGCGTGATGGGCGAAAGTCCTGACGTTGCGCCTTCGAGCGAGCTTGTCTACTCCCCTCTCCCCCCGGCCAGACTGTCCATCGGGGTATTTTGTCGTTGCAGGCCGGGGGGAGAGCTTTGTGGTGTAGGTTTTTCGGTCGAAGTAACAGATGGGGCGAGACGCGGCTCTGGTAAGCTGAATTGTAGCAAGCACTTCCGCTTACCGGAGAAAAACCATGTCCCGCCTTCCTGGACTTTATCAGTGGAACGACATTGTTGGCAAGCGATTTCCGCACTTGAGCAAGCCAATGGCCGCTTGTTTGGCGTTGTGGAGCCTGGGCATGATCGTGGCACGGTCGTGCTCTCTGACCGCCGTTGCGTGGGCCTGGGTGCCGATCTTGAAGGAGAAATTCTACACCCTGCGCGAACGGCTCCGCGATCTTTACCGTGAAGCGCCGGCCAAGGCTGGAGCCAAGCGGACCGAACTTGACCTCGGCACCTGCTGGGCGCCGTGGTTGAGTTGGGTGGTCGAAGGCTGGCACAGCAAGCAACTGGCGTTGGCCTTGGATGCGACTACGCTCGGACAGCGGTTCACCGTGTTGGCGGTGAGCGTCCTGTATCGTGGCTGTGCGGTTCCAGTGGCCTGGAAAATAATGAGGGGCAATGAACCTCATGCGTGGGCGCCGGAATGGAAAGCGATGCTGAACCATTTTCGGCAGCGTGTGCCGGCCGACTGGAATGTGATCGTGCTGGCCGATCGAGGGCTGTACGCCAAATGGCTCTTCAAAGCGATCACGGCGTTGCACTGGCATCCGCTGTTGCGTGTCAAAAACCAAGGAAAATTCCGGCCCGAAGGCTGGTATCACTGGATAGACATGCCGGATGTGGTGGCGCACGTCGGTCAACGTTGGCAAGGTCGTGGAACCGCTTTCAAGAGCGAGTCGGCGCAATTGAAATGCACCCTGCTCGCTTGTTGGGAAGAAGGATATGCCGATCCCTGGCTGATCTTGACGGACTTGCCTCCCGAGGCCGGTGATGTTTGTTGGTATGGCTTGCGGGCCTGGATCGAGCAAGGATTCAAGCGGATCAAACGCGGTGGTTGGCAATGGCAATACACGCGCATGGACGACCCGGCACGAGCCGAACGGCTGTGGTTGGCGGTGGCCATCGCGACGTGGTGGTTGTTGTCGGTCGGTGGGGAGGCCGACGAGGAATTGCCGGTGGAGACGATGGACCAAGTGCCCCATACCCAGCGCAGCCGTCGGCCGCGTTGGCGTCTGATCGCCATTTTCCATCGAGGCTGGACGCAAATCCTGGCCGCGTTGCTGCATCACGGTCGGCTCCCCCTTGGAGAAGGATGGCCTGAACCCTGGCCGCAAATGATACCGCCGCCCGCTGAAAACCCTGCCAACGAGCCGTCGAAACCCAAAAACCTACAGCTGTAAGCGGGGGGAGAGGGGAGCAGGATTCTCGCGCCAGGAACGGCGCCGGCGGCCCGCGCGATTCCCCTGTCACGATAAATCAAGTCGATGGGCGTCAATGCCGCACTCTTCCCAAGGACGCCTTGTCGCCGCGTTGTCAAGGTCGGAAGTTCGTCCATTCGTCCAAAATCAGGTGTGTGTCGTTGCATGAATGGGATGAACTCTCGGTTCCCCGTCACGTCGTTTCCCCATAGAACACCACGAACCATCCGCGCGAGGCCGAACCGATGATCGTCGCTCCGGCAGCAGACTGTTTTCCGGCGCAGCCTGCGTCGTGGTATTACTTCTGCCGATCGCGCGACCTGGGGCGGCAACCGTTCGCGCGCGAGCTGCTCGGGCGGCGGCTCGTCGGCTATCGCACCGGTGCTGGGCGGGCGGTGCTGCTTGACGGCGTGTGCGGGCATTTCGGCGGCGATCTCGGGCAGGGCTGCGTCATCGACGATCGCATTCGCTGTCCGTTTCACAACTGGGAGTATGGCCCCGACGGCCGGTGCGAGCACATCCCCGCTCAGGCGGACATCCCGGCGGGGGCCAGGCAGGCGGCGTTTCCGGTCGTCGAACGGCTCGGGTTCGTCTTCTTCTTCAATCGGCCCGAACCGCTCTTTCCGCTGCCGTTCTTCGAGGGCTGCGATCCCGACGACTTCACGCCGGCCCGGCCGTTCGAGACGTTTTTGCGCTGCCCGTGGTACCTGGTCGGGGCGAACGCGTTTGACCTGCAGCATTTTCGGGCCGCCCACGAACGGCGGTTGACCCAGACGCCGATCGTGGAGTGTCCGGGGCCGTTCGCGCGGCGCGTGACCTCGACGTTCACCGTGTCGGGGACAACCTGGCCGGATCGCATCACGCGGCTGTTTGCCGGCGATCGCGTCACGATGGCGGTGACCGACTGGTGCGGCAACATGAGCTTCGTGACGGCGACGTTCCGGCGGACGCGCAGTTACGGCATGGTCATCACGGAGCCGACGGCGAGCGGGGCGATCGTGCGCATCATCGTGCATGTGCCGCGCAGCCGAGGCTGGCTGGGCCGGCTGCTGAAGGACCCGATTCATGCGGCGGTGCGGCGTTACTTCATCCAGCGTTTCGTGGCCGAGGACGCTCAGCGGCTCGATGGTGCGCGCTATCATCCGCTGGGCCTGATCGACGCGGACCGCGCGATGGCGGATTATTTTCGCTGGCTGGCGATCGTCGCGCACGGCCGGCCGGCGCCGGTGGAGGAGCAGCACGCGGCGGCGTGGGGTGGTCAAACCGCTGAGGTGGTTGTCTGAGTCGTAGGAACAAGCTGCCAGCTTGTTCCAATACTCTCAGGGACAAGCGAGCCGCTTGTCCCTACGGCAAATCGAGGGAAAGTCATGAAGCACCGATGGATTCTGGGCGGCGTTGCACTCCTATTGATCACGTCGGCGCCGCCGGCGCAGGACGCCAAGAAGCACGACGAAAAACATCCGGCCCACGACGAGCTGCGCAAGCTTAAGGCGGAACTCGTCGATGCGTTCAACAAGAAGGACATCGACGCGCTGCTCAAGCACGTGCATCCCGACGCCGTCGTCACCTGGCAGAACGGCGAGGTCACGCGCGGCCCCGACGGCGTGCGCAAGTATTACGACCGCGTGCTCGGCGGCGACAAGAGCTATCTGACCAAGGTCAAGGCCGACCCGGAGGTCACCGATTTCTCGGTGCTCATCGGCGATCTGCCCACGACGGCCGTCGCGTACGGCAAGCTGCGCGACGTCTACACGCTGCGCGAAGGCGGCGAGATCAACATGGACAGCTTGTTCAGCGTCACCGCGGTCAAGCAGGCCGACGGCCGGTGGCTGATCGTCAGCTTTCATGGCTCGACCAACGTCTTCGACAACAGCGTGCTCAACTACGCGGTGAAGAAGACGATGTGGTGGACCGGCGGCGGCGTCGGAGCGGTGGCGCTGCTGCTTGGACTCGGCGCGGGATTTTTCTTGGGCCGGCGGAAGGCAGCATGAACGTCGCGGTTCCAAACATGGACGACGCCGATCGCGCGATCCTCGAGCGCGCTGCCGGCTGGCCGCTGCCTGCGACAGTGGACGAGCTGACCCAGCCGGTGTTGCAGGAGGTCGCTGGGCGCGAAGGCATCGACTTTGCGACGGCGTTGCTGTACGACCGGCTTGTGCGGCGCGACGGCGTGCATCCATCGCTGCTTGATGCTGACGCGCCGATGCCGCCGCGCGATGTGTTGATCGGCGTGGTTCCCGGCGCGTTTTACAAGGAATACACGTTCACAGGTGCGGACGGGCAGCGGGTGCTGGATGCCGCTCGCCGTGCGGGCTGTCGCGCGGAACTTGTGCCGCTGCTGAGCTTCGGTCCGCTCGCGGAGCAAGCCCGCATCCTGTGCGATTGGCTCAAGGCGAACGCGGGGCAGCGGATCATGCTGGTATCGCTGAGCAAAGGCGGCACCGACGTCGCGCATGCTCTGAGCATTCCGAACGCGGATCAACTCTTCCGCGACGTGGCGGTCTGGCTCAATCTGTCGGGCATCGTGCAAGGGACGGCGCTCGCCGACTGGCTGCTCGCTCAGCGAATTCGCTCGATGTTTGTGCGCATCTTCGCATGGTGGCGCGGCTACCCGTTTAAGGTTGTGAGCGAGATTCGCCGCCGCGACACGATCTCGGCGTGGCCCGCACATTTGCGTGTTATACACGTCGTCGGCTTTCCGCTGCGTCGGCATCTGTCGAACCCGTGGGCTGTGCGAGCGCATAATCGGCTCGAACCGTGGGGCCCCAGCGACGCGGGCGGCATCCTGCTGGCCGACGCCGTCCGCTGGCCCGGCACGATCATTCCGCTATGGGGCGTCGATCACTACCTGCAAGATGGGCGCTATGACGTCGCATCATTGGCGATGCGCTTGCTCGGTGCGTACTCCCGCTGAGTCCGAAGCGCAGGCGAGGGAGAATCGCCCTCGCTTGCGCTTCGGGCTCAGAGTAATCGATCGAAGATGAGCCGTTTTCCTGCGCAGGTCAGCAATCCGCCCGAGACGACGTCCACGACGTGATGCTGATGCAACAGCAACGTTGACGCTGCCAGGCTCGCGGCCCACAGGTAGAGGCAAATCTTCACTCGCGGCCCGGCATGATCGGCGAACACGAGCAAGCAGGTGGCGCCGAGCACGACGTGGAGCGAGGGGGCCATGTTGCCGTCGGGGCCGAGGTTGAGCGCCATCGCGATGCGCACCGGCGTCGTCCACACGCCGAGATCGTCGGGCATCGGATCGTACATCGTGGTGGCCGGCAGCAACAGGAATGCGACCCCGGCGATCAGCGTTTGTGCCGCCAGTGTCAGGCCGAGCGCCCGAGCCTCGGTCGGCGAGCGCGCCACGAACGGAATCATCGCAAAAATAAGGAAGATCGATTCATAGACGAGCACCGTCCACGGCCAAAGCGGGATCGCCAGTTCCCAGTCGAAGTGAATCCTCACGCGGTGCGAATGCAGGCTGGTGATGTATGACGTGCCGCCGAAGATGAGGGCGAACCAAACCGACACGAGCGCAGTCCACAGCGCCACGGTGCGGAAGGTGGCGGCGTCGGGGCGGCGCCAGAACGTGTCGCTCATGAGTCGACCGTCAAGGGGAGATCGGTCAGTGATTCGGGGGCCGGCTCGGTGGCGCGGCGCGGGCCGAGCCACTGCCGCCAATACTGCGCGATGTAGCTTGGCCGCGGGTCTTCCGGCCGGGTCCAATCGGGCAGGTAATACCAGGACGTCTCGGGATGGCGGTGGTGGTTGAGGTCATATTCGCCGTGCAGGAGCAGCCAGCTCATCAGCCAGGTATGTTTGAGGTTCCACGCGCCTTCGACAACATGTCGGCGCGTGAACGCGTGGCTCACGTATTGCCGGGTCGACCAGTTGAGGGCGGCACACGCATAGCAGACCAGCACGCACTCCCAGCGCAGCTCGAGCAGCCAGAAGAGCAGGGCGAAGAAGCCGATGATCGCGAGGACCTCGGCGCGGATGCGCCAGATCGCGCCGCGGCCGATGTCGCCCAGCAGGTGCCGGCTCGAGCGCGCCTTGACGAAGATCGGCAGATTGACGAGCCCCGGGCACAGGCAGAAAAGCACCGCGCCCACCGGCAGCACGGGATAAAAGAGTCCGCACAGGATCGAGTACCACTGGGCGAAGCGGACGACTTTGATGTCGCTAGAGTAGTATTGATCGAACATCTCGAAGTCGGTGCGGTTGCGCAGATGATGCCCCTGGTGTGCAATGCGGAGCATGGTGAAGGGAACGGGGAACAGCAGTCCGGTGATGACGCCGAGGGCGTAGTTGATGCGTCCGTCGCCGTGCAGGTTGAGATGGGCTGCTTCGTGCAGCAACGCGTAATTCGTCAGCATCAGGTAGGAGAACGCGACGCCGACGCCGGCGATTGCCCACCACGATTCAAGCGACGAGGCGAGCCAGAGGAGGCTGATACCGGCGGCGCATACGACGGCGGTCAACGCGAAGTTGAGGCGCGTGGGGATCGGCATCGATGCCGGTGTTGAACGGAGCGAATCCATGAATCCACCCGCGAGCGCCAGCTGCAAATAGGGGTCACAAGAAGCGAGCGACGCAACGATCAACGGCATGATACCGACGAATCGCGGCGCTTCAAGAGTCAGTGCAGGCGGGTAAGACGAAGCGTTTCAATTGGGACAGGAGAGATTCTGCCAGTCGCGATAATCGAGGCGTTTCTGCAGTTCGGCGCCGATGCAAAAGCGGCCGTCTTCCAGTTTCACTTGCCAGCGGACCACGCCCAGGCGTTTGATCGGCTTGCTGACGCCGTAACTGCTGATGATGAGTTCCACCTCTGAGGCTGGCTCCAGCTCTTCGGTGAGGATGAGACGGGCCCCGGTGTCGGAGAGGTCGAGAACGGCGGAGGTCAAGTTCTTGCCGAGCCCATACGAGCCCGCACGGCACTCGACCTTCACGGAGCCGCGCGGCTTGCGGCGGAGCGATTTGCGGCGATTGATTCCGGAACGGGTTGCAGGGTTTTCCATGGTAACCTCCGCGCAAGCATAGGTTGAAATGCCGCCGAAAGCAAATGGAACCCAGGCCGCGAGCGAAACTGGGCAAACTTTGCGGCCGGGAAAGGCACTGATGCAATTATTAAAATCGCATGAAAATGAAATTTCCTGCGTGACAATGCCATCGTCGCGGGGTTATATTACTGGGTGGGAGTATCCATAATCCATCAGGAAGACCGATCATGCGCGCCACCACATTGCTTGTCATGGTGATTCTCTGCTGCACGGCACTGCTGCTCGCGCCGGCTGATACCATCGGCCAACCGGGCGGCAAGGGCAAGGGGGGCGGCGGCGGCATGACCATGGACGCCAACAAGCTCTTCGAGATGTACGCCCGCGGCAAGCCCTTTATCGAGATCAAGGACGTCCGCTGGGGCCAATCCCAGATGGTCCAATGGGCCCAGGACAAGGGCATCACCAACGGCCAGCTCACCCGGCCGCAGTTCGTTGAATATCAAGAATCCCTCAATGCCAAAATCTTCGGCGGCGGGCAAAAAGGCGGATCCAGCCCTGACGGCGGCGGCGGCTTCGGCAAGAAAATGAAGTTCGGCGGCGACGGCGGCGCCTCCCCGGGCGGGACTCCCTCCACGCCACCCAATTCCGGCGTTCTCAATCAGCTCGCCGACGAACAGTTCAAACGCATGGACGCCAACGGCGACGGCAAGCTCAGCCCCGAAGAAATGCCCGGCAGCCTCCGCGGCAACCTCCAGCGCTGGGACAAGAACGGCGACGGCTTCATCGACCAGGCCGAATTCCGCGAATACTTCGCCTCCCGCCTCGGCGGCGGGGGCGGCGGCGACGACGGCACCAAGGGCATCGCCTCCATCATCATCGAAGAAGAAGAACTCGATCGCCGCACCGTCGTCTTCCGCATCGGCGGCAAAATTCCTCCCGGCCTGCCCGATTGGTTCAAACAACTCGACGAAAACCCCGACTGGGGCAACAAGGACGGCCAGGTTTCACTCTTCGAATGGCGCAAGGGCGGCAAGGACCTCGACGACTTCCGCAAGTGGGACATGAACGACGATGGCTTCATCACCATCGAAGAAGCACTCAAAATCCAGGCCAGGGCCAAGGCCGCCAACGGCTCCGTCGGGGAAGCCTCTCTCTATCCCGAGGAACGATCGCAGTTCGGCAACGGCGGCAGCAAGAAAAAAGACTGGACCGGCAAGGGCGGCCCAGGCAGCGGCGGGGGCGGCGGCAAGAAGAAGGACTGGCGCGGCGGCGGTCAGTAATCGACCGGCCTTACGTTCACCGCTTGCGTTTAGCGCTCGCCTGGCCTCATGCGAACGCTAAACGCAAGCGGTTTTTTGTTGCGCTTACTGTCCCACCGGCAGTGCTTTCTCGAACCAGCGCGCCATCTCCTCACGCATCTCCGGCAGATACTCGTGTCCCGTCTTTTCATAGACCACGCTGCGGAAGTTGCTCTCCTTGCCGTAGAGCCGATACACCGGGGCGAGCTTCTGTTCCAGCATCACGACGCCGTCCAGGGGCGCCCCTTGGTCCTGATCGCCGGACAGCTCAAGGTGCGGCCGCGGCGCGATCAGGGCGTGGATCGCCTCCGTGTCGAAATGCGTGAAGACGCCAGGGACGAAGTAATAGATGCCGTGCGAGCGCAGGTTGCCGTGAGCGAGCAGTTCGGTGTAGCGCGTGAAGCAGGCGACGCCGACAACCGCTCCAATGCGCTCGTCGAGGGCGGCGGTCCACCAGCTGGTGGTGCAGCCCATGCTCATGCCGCTGATGCCGATCTTCTTCGCATCGACCTCCGGCCGGGTTTCGAGATAGTCGATCAGGCACTGCTGATCGCGGATCATCATGCCCCACAGGCATCGGCCCATCAATAAGTGATATTTGAAGAGCGAGAATTCTTCGCCCGGCGGCTTGCCGTCGGACTGCCCGGCCGGGCCTTTGCCGATGCGCTGGCCGCAGAAGTACGAATCGATGGCGGCGACGACGTAGCCCTTCCTGGCCAGCGTGGGGCCGACGCATTGCTGGTTCTTCTCGTCGATGCACGTGACATTGGTCGAGCCGCTGTGGCCGTGCGCGAGGATGATCGCGGGGGCGGGTTTCTTGGCCCCCTTGGGAATCAAGAGGGCGCCGTGGACCGTCTGATCGACGCCGTTGTGAAATTCGAAGCGCTCGATGGTGTAGCCGTCCTTCTCTTCCTTGAACGTCGATCGGACCTTGCGCGGATCGGGTCGTTTCGGAAGGTCGCCCAGGCACTGAAGCAGCGTCTTGCGGACGTCGAGGCGGTCGGTCTCCCATTTCTTGAGATCGGTCGGCACGGGCCAATCGGGGATGCGAAGTTTCTTGTACTCGTCGGGAACCTTGGCCCACGGTTCGCCGAACGCCGTGCCACCCTTGGCGGCCTTCGGCTTGACGCGGTCCTGACCCAACGCTGGCGAAACGACGATCAGCACGATTGCGATTGCGAGACGTTGCATGTTTTTCTCCTCCCCGTTTAGCGCCCGCGCGGCCCCGCGCGAACGCCCAGTCTCAAACTGCAGAAATTACTTCGTTTCCAGCACCACGCGGAAGCCGGTCGTGTACGTCTTCTCGTCGGGCGCCAGATGATTCCGTGAGGCGCTGCGGCAGGCTTTCGCCGACGACGGCCAGGCCCCGCCGCGCGACACGCGCTCCGTCCCTTCTTTGGGTCCGGACGGATCCTCCTTCGGACTGTTCTTGTAGTAATCCTCGCCATACCAGTCGGCACACCACTCCTGCACGTTGCCGTGCATGTCGGCCAAGCCAAAGGCATTGCGTTTGTATTCGCCGACGGTGCGCGTGCAGCGGTAGAACGGGCCGGAGACTTCCTTGCCGTAGGACGAATAATTCAGCCCGTTGATGTTGGCGAGATAGGAGTGGAACTCATTGCCTGCGGAAAAGACCGTCTTCGTGCCGGCCCGGCAAGCGTACTCCCACTCGGCCTCGGTGGGTAGCCGATAGGTCTTGTTCTCCTTGGCGCTGAGCTTTTTGCAAAACTCGACCGCATCATTCCACGAAACGCGCTCGACGGGATAGTGGCTCGTGTCGCGCTCGAGCACCTGCTGTTTGCCGCCGCCGGTCTTGCAGAAGTGGCTCGGGTTCTTGCCCATGATCGTTGCGTATTGATGCTGCGTGACTTCGTAGACGCTGAGGTAGAACGGCTTGGTGATCTTCACGTCATGCTGTGTCTCATCGGCATTGCGATGTTTCTCGTCGGCGGGCGAGCCCATGGTGAACGTGCCGGCAGGGATGCGGATGAGGGGCATTTCGAGGGAGTTGGTGATTTCTTTGGGAGGGTCTTTGGCTTGGTGTGCCGCATCCGCGCTGAGCCGAAGGCCCATCGCCGTCAGACCCATCGCGAGCAATCCGGGGACGAAAAGGATGCGCATGGTGAACCTCGGTAATCGGGTCGCCGTAGGGAGTCGAAGGTTTGACAGGTTCGCAAGGACATACTATGCTTTTTGCGGTGAAGCAGTCGTTTCGCCTTGACAGGAAATCGCCAATGGGGCAAAAGAGCATTCTGGGGGATGTTCTATTGCCAGGGATGGTCAATCTGATGAAAAAGCTAGCAGTGATGTCGGACCGTGAGTACGGGGAAGCGCTGGCAGGCATCAAATGGGTTGTCCTGGGCAGCAAACCTGTGAGCGAGATTGGTTACGGTGCGTGGAAGGACTCCGAGCGGGCGCAGCTTGTCGAGGATTTGGAATATTGCATCAAGATGAGCGGCGAGCAAATATTCGGTTTCATCATGGAGCGCAAGCCCGGGCGCTGGAGCTGGGGTTTTTACCTATTCCCTTGGGCCCTGGATGCGTTGCTGTTCTTGCGTGAGCCGCAGCCGCGAATCCGCGGTCGGCACTACCACTGGGTGGAGGGGCTGCTTTTCGGTTACGGCGCCGGCGCGATCCAGGAATTCAATTTGAGAGCGGGATCCACGTTGCCGGCGTGTCTTCATGACCGGTCTGGCATTGTGGAAATTCTGCCCCTTCCTCCAAGCGCAGCGGAGGGGTACGACAAATGTTGCACAGGTAATTCCCCGTCTTTGGAACCCGCGCTTTAGGCTTGTACTGAAGCTCAGGCTTGTACTGAAACAAGCCCACCAGCTCTTCGGCCAGGTCCTTGGTCGACCCAAGTACGTAACAGAGTTTCTCGGCGGGCTTCGACAATCGCCGGGCCAGAGTTGCTTCGGAAATCTCTGCGCCGTCGAGGCTGCAAAGGAAGGCGCCCGCTTTCTTGGCAATGTATGCCCCCGGAACCACGTCGTGAAAATGCTGGCCGCGGATGTCGAACACGGCATCGATTCCTCGACCAACCACGGCGTGGTCCTCGCGGTCGCGCTCGCGGTCGACCAATTTGACCATCATGGGGTTCCCGGCCAGCGTGTGAATCCGCAGGCTCGCCTCCGGCTCCCTTTCGATCTCCTTGATCTTCTTCTGAAACATGTCGAATGAGGTGACGGACAGAAGCGAGCTGCCTTTCTGTCCGTAAAAGCACATCGTCGTTTTCTCGGCCAGGCGCTTCACATCGGAGGGGCCTTTGAGTTTTTGGTAGGGCAACTGCCGCTCAAGGTCGGGACTCAGGTCTCGGCACACAAAGGCTCCATCCTCCACCTCGTTGGCAGAATAAACCTCGCCTGTCGCCTGGGCTACTACGGAGCCGACGATCTTGGGCTTGGACGCGGATGGATCGAAGATCACCAATGCCGAGCACCACATCGGCACCCCCATCTCGAGAAGGTCCGTCCCGTCGATCATGTCGACGAGAACGCAGAGCTGCCCCGGTTGAACCACGTTCGACAAATCTTTCGGCAAGCCTTCCTCACCGAAGACGACGATCTTGTCGCCGTAGCGCTGCCGGAATTCGCTGACGCAGCGTCGCTCGGCGTAGACATCGATGTCGAGCGCTTTTTTGGTCGAACCGCCGCTGTGCAGGGTCAGCGTGCGCAGGGCCGTCGCGCGATCGGTTTCCAGGGCGATGCGGATTTCCCGATGGATGATGCGTGCGATCCGGGCAGCCTCATGGACCAGCTCGACGGGATGAAATCCAGCGTACATGGTCGTATCTCCGGTTTGGCGCAGTTGAGGCAGAGACGGGATTCCGTTAGGATAGCCGGTGCGTCGGCATCGTCAATCGTTGCCGCCTTTGGCACAAGATTCGATTCTCCCGAGGTTTCGCATGGGTCACCAGCCCGATCCCGCTGGCTTTCTCGAACTCGCGAAGCAGCATTGCCTCGTGCCGGTCTATCGGCAGCTCGTCGGCGACACGCTGACGCCGGTGATCGCGTTTCGCAAGATTCAAGAAGGCGACTGGTCGTTTCTGTGCGAAAGCGTCATCGGCGGCGAACGGCTCGGGCGCTACAGCTTCGTCGGCTCAGGGCCGTTTCTCGTGTTTCAGGCATGGGATCGCAAGGTCCGGATCGACGACGTCAAATCGGGCAAGTCGCAGGAACTTCAGCACGACGATCCGCTCAAGCTGCTGGAGGAAACGCTGGCCAGGTATCGCACGCCGCCGGTGCCGGGCCTGCCGCGCTTCTGCGGCGGGGCGGTCGGCTATGCGGGTTACGACACGGTCCGCTACGTTGAGCGTCTCCATCAACCGCCCGTCGATGATCGCAAGTTGCCCGATCTCTGCTTTGCGCTTTACGATCGCATGGTGATCTTCGATCACATCAACAAGACGATTGCGGTCGTCGCGCACGCCCATGTCTATCCGAAGCAGCCGGAGCGTAGCTACCAAGAAGCATGCCGGGCCGTCGATGCGCTGGTTGAGCGCTTGCAGCAGAAGGACGCCGAGTTGCCGTTGTGCGACATTGCACCTATCGGCAAGGTGCAGCGCGGGTATCAATCGAACTTCACGCCGGGCGATTTCGAGAAGGCGGTCGACAACGCCAAGGAGTACATCCGCGCCGGCGATATCTTCCAGGTCGTTCTGAGCCAGCGCTATGCGACGAAGACGACGGCGCATCCGTTCGACATTTATCGCACGTTGCGCGTCGTCAATCCGAGCCCGTTCATGTTCTATCTTTCGCTGGGGCCCGACTTGCGCCTCGTCGGCAGCTCGCCGGAGATCATGGTGCGTGTCGAAGGCGACAAGATCACGATCCGCCCGCTCGCCGGCACGCGCAAGCGCGGCAAGTCCGAGGAGGAGGATAAACGCCTCGCTGATGAACTTATTGCTGATCCAAAGGAGCGGGCCGAGCACATTATGCTCGTCGATCTGGGTCGCAATGACGTCGGTCGGGTCGCGCGCTATGGAAGCGTGCAGCTCAGCGACGTGATGCAGGTGGAGCGTTACAGCCACGTCATGCACATTTGCAGCAACGTGACGGGCCGGCTGGAACCAGGCAAGAGCGCGTTCGATGCGTTGCGGTCGTGCCTGCCGGCCGGAACGCTGAGCGGCGCCCCGAAAGTGCGGGCAATGCAGATCATCGACGAGCTGGAACCGCACCGGCGCGGGCCATATGGCGGCGCGGTCGGGTACATCGATTTCAGCGGCAACATGGACACCTGCATCGCCCTGCGGACGATGGTCATCCAGGGGCAGATCGTTTACGTGCAGGCCGGCGCCGGCATCGTCGCCGACAGCGTGCCGGCATCGGAACGCGAGGAGACCGAGAACAAGGCGATGGGATTGCTGCGGGCACTGGAGATCGCGGAGACGCAGTTGTCTTGAATTCGTTTAGCGCCCGCATGGCACACCGAAACCGCGCGGCGCCACGCGGGCGCTAAACGGGGACTTGTTGTTTTCTCCCGCCCCCCGTATAATTCACTGACCAACTAAAACTCGAGTTACCCATGAAAAAAGACATCCATCCCAAATACGAAGAAACCACCGTCACCTGCGGCTGCGGCAACAAATTCACCACGCGCAGCACCAAGAAGAACATCAACACCGAAATTTGCTCGCAGTGCCATCCGTTCTTCACCGGCAAGATGAAGTTCATCGACACCACGGGCCGCGTCGAGAAGTTCCAGAAGAAGTACAACTGGGATAAGCGCAAGAAGGCCGGCGAGGCCGCCGCGCCCGCGGCCGAAGCCAAGTAGCGACTTTGATTCACGAAGGCAAGAGGATGCGTGCGCGCGTCCTTTTGCCTTTTTTGCGTTTACGATTAGCGTTCGCGCGGCGCCGCGCGAACGCTAAGCCGCAAGCGGTTGATCCATCATGTGGCCCGCGTTTCAACAGGCCCTGACACGCCATCGCGAACTCGAAACCATGCTCGGCGACCCCGCCGTCATCGCCGATCGTGCGCGCTACACCAAGCTCGCCAAGGAGCACGGCAGCTTGCAAAAGACGGTCAAGCCGTACATTGAGTTCCTCGCCGTCAGCGACGAAATCAATCAGGCGAAGGGTTTGCTCGACGGCGCCGATGACGAGATGAAGGCGTTCGTCCGGGAAGAGCTCAAGACGCTCGGCGAACGCGAATCGGCCCTGCGCGGCCGGCTCGAAGACATCCTGCTCATGGGCGGCGAGGACTACGGCAGCATCATCATGGAAATCCGCGCCGGCACCGGCGGCGACGAGGCCGCCATCTTGGCCGGCGATCTCTTCCGCATGTACACCCAATACGCCCGCGATCACGGCTGGCGGATCGAGGAAATCTCCTTCAGCCCCGGCGAACAGGGCGGCTACAAGGAAATCATCTTCAGCGTCGCCGGCGACGACGCCTTCCAGCACCTCAAGTACGAGAGCGGCGGCCATCGCGTCCAGCGCGTGCCGAAGACCGAGACGCAGGGCCGCATCCACACCTCGGCGGCGACCGTTGCGGTGATGCCGGAACCCGATGAGGTGCAGGTCGAGATCAAGGAATCGGACATCGAATGGGAGCGCATGCGCGCCGGCGGGGCAGGGGGCCAGCACGTCAACAAGACCGAGAGCGCCGTCCGCATCTGGTACAAGAAGGGCACCCCCGACGAGATGGAAGTCAAGTGCCAGGACGAGCGCAGCCAGAGCAAGAACTACGATCGGGCCATGCGCGTTCTGCGCAGCCGCGTGTTCGAATATCAGCGCGAGAAACTGCACAAGGCTCGCTCCGCCCAGCGCAAGAGCCTGATCGGCTCCGGCGACCGCAGCGAACGCATCCGCACCTACAACTTCCCACAGAACCGCGTCACCGATCACCGCATCAACGAATCGTGGTACAAGCTCGACGCCATCGTCGCCGGCAATATGGCCGACGTCGTCGATACGCTGCGCGCGCATGACAAGAAGGAGCGCCTGGAGAGCGGCGGCAGCTTGCCTTCCACGAACGGGGCGTGATGTGCGATCATGGTTTTCGTTTAGCGCCCGCAGTGTGCCGCGCGATCGCATGGCGCACTGCGGGCGCTAAGCGAATAGGGATTTCGGCGATTTTGTTGCTTGACTCTTCGTTGACCGCCGTCGACAATGGTCGGAGTTTTGCCAACAGCTCCTTTTTCGAGGACTCGCACCATGTTTACCGCATCGAAGAGTTGCCGGGCAGCATTTGTGCTAGCCGCCTTCGGCGCCTGCGCCGCCCCGGCCCTGGCGGACGAATTCCAGTACCTTCCCGACAATGTCCGGGTCATCGCCTCGGTCAATGTGACGGCGGGCGTGAAAACCAAGACATTTACCGAATTCATGAAGTTCCCCCAGGGCAATCCCGGGGGAGCCAAGGAACAAGAGGAATCGGTGCGCGCCTTCGCAAGCAAGATTGGCCGCATCACCATCGGCGTCGGCATGCCGGTCGGGGCGAAGCCCGATAAGGGGATGGTCGTTGAAGAAGTTGAGATTGCGACCGCCATCAAGACGATCACGGTCGACGAAGTCAAGGCATTGAAGAAACCGCACTTCTACAAGAAGAACCGGGCCTTCAAGGAAATCAAGCACGGGTCGGTCACCATTTATCAAGAAACCTATGAGGCCACGGTATTCGGCAAAGAAGGAGAACCCAACAAACTGATCGAGGGAGAGGCATTCTACCTGGCCGAGGGCAAGTATATCGTCAGTTCGCGCCAGGTGCCGGCGTTGAAGAAAATCATCGACCGCAACAAGCCGGCGACGCTGTCCGCGGCAATGCAAGCGGGCCTCAAGGATGCTGGCTTCAGCTACATGGCGAATGTGGTCGTTGACGTCCAGAACATGCCCGAGGACCAGAAAGCAGGCCTGGAATTCATGTTCGGGAAGTTCCCCACCGTTGCCGACATCAAGGCCAACCTTGACAAGGTGCAAGCGTTGACCATCAAGATCAATGAACCCGAGGGCAAGTTCAAGCTGACCGCGACCTTGATTTGCAAGGACAAAGCCGGCGCCGCCGTGGTCAAGACGATCAGTGAAAAGACGTTGGCCTACGTCAAGACCAAGGCGAATGAGGACCCCAAGACGCCGCTTCCTGCCGAGCTTCAAAAATACGTCACCAGCACGCGCACCGCGCTCAAGGCGATTCAGTGGTCCAGCAACGGCGCCAAGGTCACCGCCAGTCTTGAAATCGGGCCGGAAGATGCCGTGAACACGATGACCGGCTGGTTCGTCGTCGTGGGAATGGGCGGAGCCAAAGAAGCGCCGCCAGAGAAAACGAAGGAAAAGTCTCCGGGCAAGTAATCGCTTGGCCCTGTAGCGGAACTCGCCAGAGTTCCGACGCCCGACGGACTTGGAAGTCTGGCGACGTCCGCTACAGGGCAACCTGCCTTCCCCCAAAGGCGATTGATGTGCGACAATATCCACCAGGTAGTCGATGAATTCGTTTAGCGCCCGCGTGAACGCCATGCGCGCGCTTGACGAGCTTCAGGATTGATCCAATGTCAACCGCCACGGAAAAGGTCTGGACCCTCGGCGAACTGCTCGACTGGACCGCCAAGCATCTCGCGAGCAAGCCGCACATCGAAACGCCGCGCCTGGATGCGGAGGTGCTGCTCGCCCATGCTGCCGACTGCAAGCGCATCGATCTGTACGGCATCCGCCACGGCGAGACCGCGTCGCCGGAGGTTCGCCAGCAATTTCGCGACATGATCCGCCGCCGGCTCGAGGGCTGCCCCGTTGCGTATCTCGTCGGCCGCAAGGAGTTCTACGGGCTCGAATTCAAGGTTGGTCCCGCCGTGCTGATCCCGCGACCCGACACTGAACATGTCGTCATGGAGTGCCTCGCGCTTACAAAAACGATGGACAAGCCGCGCATCGTCGATATCGGCGCCGGTTCCGGCGCGATCGCCATCGCCATCGCCAAGAATCATGCAACCGCCGAAATCACGGCGATCGACAAGAGCGCCGATGCGCTTGCGGTCGCAAAGGAGAATGCGGCCAAGCATGGCGTCGCGGATCGCGTTCGGTTTTTGCACGGCGACCTGTTCACGCCTATTGAGCCCGCAGCGCAAGCAAGGGAATCAGCGTCATCCCTTGCTTGCGCTGCGGGCTCAGGATTCCACTTCATCGTCAGCAACCCGCCGTACATTGCCGACGACGACATGCCGAAACTGCCGATCGGCGTTCGCCAATACGAGCCGCACCAGGCTTTGAACGGCGGTCCGGGCGGGTTCGTCGTCTTCGATCGCCTGATCGCGGAGAGCCGGTCGCGTCTGCTGCCGGGCGGCTGGTTGATCGTCGAGATCGGCACCGCCCAGGAAAAGCCGGCGCGTGAGAAGTTGTCGGCGATCACGGAGTTCGAGCTGGCGCCGACGGTGTACGATTTCTCGGGGCATCCGCGGGTGTTGCGGGCACGCCGCGTTTAGCCGCAACGCCGAAGGCGTGCGCGGTCGCGATCCTCGCGCACGCCTTCGGCGTTGCGGCTAAACACTTGACAAACGCC
>JACQFG010000236.1:20136-26017 GCA_016200155.1 Planctomycetota bacterium
TTCGGCGTTGCGGCTAAACACTTGACAAACGCCATTGTTTTCGACACCATATCTTTGTAATCTCCCGCCACCGACCGTATCGATTTTCGCTTCTTGCCAGCTGACTTGAGGACATCGCGATGGGCCGCATCTCGCTATTTGCGTGGTTGTTCTTCCTCCCCGCGTTGGCATCGGCGCAAGTGCCGACCGCGGCGTTGCAGAAGCTCTCGACCTACCCCGCGCAGATCGACTTCACCGGGCCGCGCGACGAGCAGCGCGTCGGCGTCGTCGGCGAATACGCGGACGGACGAACCTGGGACCTAGGCCGGACCGCGAAGCTCACCAGCGCCAATCCTAAGATTGCCGAAGTCGGCGCCGACGGCATTGTGCGGCCCGTCAACGATGGGCAGACGACGATCACCGTCGCTGCGAACGGGAAAAGTGAATCGATCCCTGTCAAAGTGAAGAACGCAGCGAAGGACATCCCCGTCAGCTTCAGCCGCGAGATCGTGCCGATCCTGACGCGTTTCGGCTGCAATGGCGGCGCGTGTCACGGGTCGCAGCATGGCCGGGGCGGGTTCAAGCTGAGCCTGTTCGGGTTCGATCCGCTGTTCGATCACGCGCAGATCGTGCAGAGCGCCGAAGGACGGCGCGTGGTGCTGTCCGATCCGGAGCGCAGCATTCTCCTGATGAAGCCCGCGCTTCTCATGGAGCACGGCGGCGGCGAACGCTTCAAGGTCAACTCGCGTGCCTACCATCGATTCAAATCCTGGCTTGAAGACGGCACCCCCGAGGCGAGCACGAAGGACCCCGACGCGACCGCAATCGAGGTCTGGCCGCCGCGCCGCATCATGGTCCCCGGCGAGCAGCAACAACTCTTGGTGAAAGCGACCTGGCGCGACGGCAAGATCGAAGACGTCACGGCCACCGCACAGTTCGACTCGCTCAACGACGCCGTTGCCGCCGTCACGCCGGACGGGCTTGTCACGGCGAAAGACCGCGGTGAGACGCACATCATGATCCGCTTTGCCGGTCAGGCAAGCGTTGCGCAAGTGACGTTGCCGTATGCGAAGTTCGAGAAGTATCCGAATCTTGCCAGGAACAACTTCATCGACGAGAAGCTGATCGCGAAGTGGCAGGACCTCGGCCTGACGCCGTCGCCGCTGTGTGCCGACGAGGAGTTCTTCCGCCGCATCCATCTCGATGCGATCGGCACCATGCCGACGCCGGATGAGATCCGCGCTTTTTTGGCGGACAAGTCGGCGGACAAGCGGACCAAGGCGATCGACAAGGTGCTGGCCCGGCCGGAATTCGTCGACTTCTGGGCTCTCAAGTGGGGCGACCTCCTGCGCATCAATCGCGATTCGCTCAACGAGCGCGGCATGTGGAGCTTCCACAACTGGGTCCGCGCCCAGATCCGCGACGCTCGGCCCATCGACGAGATGGTCCGCGATATCGTCACGGCCGAGGGGAGCACTTACACCGAAGGCCCGGCCAATTACTTCATGACCTCGCGCACGCCGTCCGACTGGGCCGAGACGACGTCGCAGCTTTTCCTCGGCGTGCGCATCGGCTGTGCGAAGTGCCATCATCATCCGTTCGAGAAATGGAGTCAGGACGACTACTACGGCATGGCCGCGTTCTTCGTTCGGCTCGGCACCAAGAACAGCCAGGAGTTCGGCATCTTCGGCCGCGAGCAGGTCGTCTATCTCAAGTCGATCGGCGAGCAGACACATCCGCGCAAGGGGGGCGTCGTCAAGTCTCGGCCGTTGGATGGTGGCGACATGAACGACCCGATCGATCGCCGCATCAAGCTCGCGGACTGGATGACGTCGCCGCAGAACCCGTTCTTCGCGAAGAACATCGTCAATCGCTTCTGGGGCTACACGATGGGCCGCGGGTTGGTCGAGCCGCTCGACGATATGCGCGCGACGAACCCGGCCAGCAATCCGGAGTTGCTCGACGCGCTCGCTGCCGATTTCGTCAAGCACAAATACGACCTCAAGCACCTGCTGCGCACGATCATGAATTCGCGAGCCTACCAGCTCAGCTCGATCCGGATTCCGAGCAACGAGAAGGATTCGGCAAACGTCCACTACACGCGCTACACCGTGCGCCGATTGACGGCGGAGCAGATGGCCGACGCGATCGATTTCGCCACGGGGACGCGCGAGAAGTACGCGGGTTTGCCGCTCGGCACGCGCGCGATCCAGTTGCCCGACTCCGGTGTGAAGTCGTACCTGCTCGACGTGTTCGGCCGGCCCGCTCGCCAGATCACCTGCGAGTGCGAACGGACGACCCAGCCGAACATCGCGCAGGCGATGCACCTCCTGAACGGCGATGCGCTCAACAAGAAGCTCGCCAATCCGACGGGGCGAATCGACACGCTGCTCAAGGCGAAGAAGACGCAGGAACAGATCATCGAGGAGCTGTACCTGGTCACGCATTCACGCGTGCCGAACGCCGACGAGATCGATCGGGCGAAGCGTTTTGTGCGCGAGGCGCCGACGCCGCGCGAGGGGTTGCAAGATTTGCTGTGGGTGCTGCTGAATTCGCGCGAGTTCACGTTCAATCATTGATACTCCCCGTTTAGCGCCCGCAGGATGCCATGCGAACGCGTGGCGTCATGCGGGCGCTAAACGAAGATGGAAGCTGCTATGCGTCTGATTGTCATCGGCATTACTTTGATCACCGCCACTCCGGCGTTCGCGCAGGACGTCACCTACTGGCAAGACATCCGGCCTATCTTCCGCCGGCACTGCACCGCGTGCCACAGCGGCAAGACCGTGCGCGAAGTGTCGGTCTCCGGCGGCCTCGCGCTTGACACGTTTGACGCGATCAAGAAAGGCTCCAAACGGTCGGTCGTCATGCCGGGCAGCAGCGAGAAGAGCTTGCTGCACGAACTGCTGATCACGACCGACGTGAAGAAACGGATGCCGCTCGAATCCGATCCGCTTTCGAAAGAGAAGATCGCCCTCGTGAAGAAATGGATCGACACCGGAGCGAAGGAAGGCACGCCGCCTGCGGAAATCGCTGTCATCCCGTCCAAGAAAGCCGTCACACGCAAGCTGGACGTGACATTGCCGACGACGATTCCGGCGTCGGGCATTCCGTTCGGCCTCAAGGCGACCGGCAAGCTCGATCTGGCGATGAAGATCGGCCCGCTCGCGCCGATCACCGCCGTCGCGTTCAGCCCCGATAACAAGATGCTCGCCGTCGGCAGCTATGGCCAGGTCGTCGTGTGGGATTTGACGACCGCGGCCCCGGTCAAGGTGCTGACGAACGTGCTCGGCGCCGTCAATGATATTCGCTTCAGCAACAAGGGGGACATTCTTGCGGTCGGCGGCGGGCAACCTTCCGCCAAGGGAGATTTGCGCCTCTATCAAACCAGCGACTGGAAGCTGCTCGCCGTCCTGCGCGGCCACGACGACGTCGTCTTCTCGCTGGCGTTCCATCCCGACGGCAAACGGCTCGCGTCTGCCAGCTTCGATCACACGGTTCGTCTCTGGAGTCTCGACAGCTATGCCCAGCTGCGCGAGTATCACCATCATTCCGATTTTGTCTATGCACTCGCGTTCAGCCCCGACGGCAAACAGATGGTTTCCGCCAGCAAGGATCGCACCGTCGCCCTTGTCGATGTCGAGACGGGCCGCAGCGTCTTCACCTACAGCGGCATGGAACAGGACGTGATGGCCGTTGCGTTCCATCCGGACGGGAAGTCGCTCGTATCTTCCGGCTTCGAGTCGAACCTCTTCTGGTGGAACGCCGGGACCGGTGAACGCATGGGCAAGGCCGTCGCGGGCCACGGGATCGCCACGCATGAACTCGCATACTCCAAGGACGGCAAGCGCCTCGTCTCCGCCGGCGCGGATCGCACGGTGCGTACCTATGACGGCGCGTCGTTGGCACTTGTCAAAGTGCTTCCGGTTGGGTCGGTGACTTACGCGGTCGCCATCAGCAACGACGGCAAGCGCATCGCGTCTGGCAGCTTCGACGGCTTCGTGCGCGTGTGGGACGAACCCAGTGGCAAGCATCTCGCCACCCTGTTCGCACTGGCCGGCGAAAACGATCAGTACGACTGGCTCGCGATGACGCCGGAAGGATATTCCGCCGGCAGCGACAAGCTCCTTGCCCTGGCTCGCTGGCGGATCAACGCTCAGGAAGTTCCGGCGGCGCTGGCGTGGACCGCCCTACGTCAGCCGCAAAACGTGGCGAAATCGCTGCGCGGCGAAGCGGTGGGGGCGCCGGTGTTTGACAAGAAATGACACAAAATTATGGTTCACAAAATCATCATGAAATCGATTCACGCTGCGTCTGTTGTCGCGTTGCTGATCGTCGTCGGGCCGATCGCGGCGCAGACGTCCTTCCCGATGATCACGCACGCCTACCCCGTCGCGCTGCAGCGCGGCACGACGGCGGACGTTGAGGTCGCCGGGCAGATGAACTTCGCCGGCGCGTACAAGGCGCTCTTCGAAGGCGTCGGCGTCACGGCCGAGGTGTCGAGCCCGCCGGGCACGACGCTCAAGAGCGTCAAGATGAAGGTCACCGTCGCCAAGGACGCGCCGCTCGGCGTGCGCGAGTTTCGCATCGCCACGTCGCTCGGCATCTCCACCGTAGGGCAACTGCTGATCGTCGATGACCCCGTCGTCCTGGAGTCGGCCGCGAACAATACGGTCGCGCAGGCCCAGGCCGTCAAGCTGCCGTGCGTCCTGGCGGGCAAGCTCGAAGTCGTCGAGGACCTCGATTACTTCAAGTTCGATGCGAAGGAAGGCGAGATCGTCACCTTCGAGATGTTTTGCGCACGCATTCAGGACAAGATCCACGACCTGCAAAAGCACGCCAAGCCGATGTTGACGCTGTTCGACAGCGATGGCCGGGAGCTGGCGGCGAATGACACTTTTTTCTTTGCCGACCCGATGTTGAGCTACAAGATTCTGAAGACGGGGACGTATTACCTGCAAGTGCGCGAATCGACGTTCGACGGCGATCCGCGCTGGGTGTACGCCGTCGTCGCGACCAACAAGCCGTACGCCTCGCACGTTTTTCCGATGGCGGGCAATCCCGGCAAGACGATCCAGGTCGAGCCGATCGGCTCGGCGCGCGTTGCTGCGCCGCAAGCGGCACTCAAGGTTCCCGACAAGTTGGGCGTGCAGCAGATTCAGCTTGACATCGACGGCGTCAAGACGAACCCCGCGACGTTCATCGTCAGCGATTTGCCGCAGTTCATCGAGCAGGAGCCCAACGATGAGCCGGCGCAGGCCAACCGCGTCACGCTGCCGGTCGGGATCAACGGCAGGATCGGTAAGAAACGCGACATCGATCACTTCATCTTCGACGCCAAGAAGGGCAAGGCGATCCGCTTCGAGCTGAAGGCCCGCCGCTTCGGCACGCTGCTCAACTCCTCGCTGCACGGCATCCTCGAGATCATGAACGCCAAGGGGGACATCGTTGCATCCAATGATGTGTCGCATGGCCAGGAGGCATCGCTGGTGTTCACGCCGACGATTGACGGCGACTACATCGTGCGGATTCGCGATCTCAACAGCAAGGGGAGCGAGTCGTCGGTCTACTACCTCGAAGCCGACTTCGCCCGGCCTGACTTCACGCTGCGCTGCGATCCCGACAAGGCGATGATCGGCCCCGGCACGAGCACCTCGTGGTACGTCCACGTCGTCCGGCAGAACGGCTTCACCGGCCCGGTGCAGATCGACGTCAAGGGATTGCCGAAGGAAGTGACGGTCAGCCCGCTGACGATTCCGGCGTCGATGACCCAAGGTCTCATCGTGTTGACGGCGGCGCCGAACGCGGGATTGACGGCGGCGGATGTCGAGATCGTCGGCGCCGCGAAGGCCAAGACGCTCGACGGCAAGGAAGAAACGCTGGTGCGCGGCGTCACGCCCAA
>JACQFG010000213.1 GCA_016200155.1 Planctomycetota bacterium
GCAAGATGCGCGTGCCGGCCTGGCGCAGCGTCAAGTTTTGCTGGGCGGCGGAATCGATCAGGTCGTCGAGGACGGGATCGTTGAAGGTCTTCCACCAGGTGCTGAGATCTTCGGGATCGGTGCGCTTGTCGCCGGCATCGATCCAGTCGGCAGCGACCGGGGCCGGCGGCTCCACGTAGTTGGGACCGACCTTGAAACCGTTGTGCAGATATTGCGAAAGGGTCGTGCAGCCGGAGGAGCAGACCAGGAGACAGGGAGACAGGGAGACAAGGAGAAGGACCGCCCGGATCACGCGGCTCGAGCGCGCCAAGTCGTTGTCAGCTTGTCGGGGCACAGCGTCCATGCGGTTGTCCCTTTATGACCGTCTCGTAAATCGCTGAGCAGTTGATTTGTAGCCGCGTTCGCCAGAACGCGGGTTCTTGCGGGTGTTCTGTCCCGCGTTCTGGCGAACGCGGCTACGATCAACTGCTCATGGACTTGCGAACTGGCCACCTATTATCCTTGCCGCGCGCCGGTGTAATCGGCACGATAGTCAATATCGACATCTTTTGCCCATTTGTTGATGCCGATATCCCGCCTGGCAGTTTTTCACGCCTGCAAATGCCTTCGCCAACCTGGTAACTTGAGAGAAGCGCCGCCCGTCTTGTGGAGTCTACCCATGTTCCGCGCATTCCTTCTTGTCTCCTTGCCTGCCTGTCTCCTTTTCTGCGCGGCCGGCTGCAACCGCAGCGCTCCGGTCAAGCTGGCGGCGGCGGACTCGACCCCGGCGCTGCCGATCAGCAAGCCGGTGGTGCGCGAGGTGACGGATTTCGTCGACTATAACGGCCGGATCAACGCCAAGGATTCGGTGATCATCCAGCCGCGCGTGACGGGCTACATCGTGAGCGTGCCGTTCCGCGAAGGGGCCGACGTCAAGAAGGACGACGTCCTGTTCGAGATCGACCCGCGTCCGTACAAGGCCCAGCTTCAGGCCGCGGAAGCGTCGGTGGCCCAGAACGACGCGGGCCTGACGTACGCCAAGGAAACGAACCTGCAGTTCAAGGGGATCGCCGAGAAACAGAAGGATGCGGTGACCATCCGCGAGTTGAACCAGTACAAGGCCCTCGAGGATCAGGCCTTGCAGAGCTTGAAATTTGCCCAGGCCAACCTCGTGTCGGCGCAGCTCAACCTCGAATGGACCAAGGTCAAGTCGCCGATCGACGGGCGCGTCAGCCGCTATTTCTTGACGCCGGGCAACCTGGTCAATCAGGATGTGACGCAGTTGACGACGGTGGTGTCGACGGACCCGATGTACGTGTATTTCGACATGGACGAGCCGACGCTGATGCGGATCAAGCGGGCGTTGAACGAGGGGAACCTGACGCCGCCGCGCCTGAGCGAGTCGCAGCTCCCGACGTTTCTGGGCAGCTCGTTCGGCCTGGCCGCAACGCCGCTCAACGGTTCGCCGCTGCTGGTCGCGTCGGCGGCGCTGGCCGGCGCCGACGTGCCGGTCTACATGGGCCTGCAGGGCGAGCCCGAGCATCCGCACACCGGCTTCATCAATTTCTTCGACAATCAAGTGAACCCCGGCACCGGCAGCATCTCGGTGCGCGGCGAGTTCAAGAACCCGAAACCGGTCGGCGGCACCTACCTGTTCGCGCCGGGGATGTTCGTGCGCGTGCGCCTGCCGATCGGCCAACCGCATCAGGCGGTGCTCGTGCTCGATCGCGTCATCACGACGAACCAGCAACTGAAGACGGTGTTCGTCGTCAAGGACGGCAAGGTGCAAGCCCGTGCGGTCACGATCGGCGCCCTCCAGGAGGACGGCCTGCGCGTCATCACCTCGGGCCTGACCAAGGACGACTGGGTCCTCGTCGGCGGCCTGCAGCAGGTGCAGGACGGCATGACGATCGCGACGCAAGAGCTGCAGCGGATGCCGACGCTCGCCGGCCCGTCGGTGCTGACGGACACGACAGGGAAACAGAAGAAGACGAAATAAATCGGGATGGCCGCTTGCGGCTTAGCGTCCGCATGGCGCCATGCGGACGCTAAGCCGCAAGCGGCAATAACACTATGCTCTCGAAATACTTCATCGATCGGCCGATCTTTGCGACGGTCCTGTCCGTGGTGATCACGTTGACGGGGGGGATCGCGCTCTGGTTTTTGCCGATCGCCCAGTATCCGCGCATCTCGCCGCCGTCGGTGCAGGTGTCGATCGCGTATCCCGGCGCCAGCGCCCAGGTCGTCGCCGACACCGTGGCGGCGCCGATCGAGCAGCAAGTCACCGGCGTGCCCGGCATGCTGTACATGTCATCGCAGATGGGCAATGACGGATCGTATTCGCTGTCGGTGACGTTCGATGTCGACGTCGATCTCAGCACGGCGCTGGTGATGGTGCAGAACCGGGTCGCCTTGGCCATGCCGCTCCTGCCGACGCCCGTGCAGAACCAGGGCATCACCATCCGCAAGAAGACGCCCGACAACCTGTGCATGATCAACTTCTACTCGGCCCTCCTGGTCACCACCGACGACGGCGAGACGATCCGCGGCTTCCTCAAGAAGGACGACGGCAAGGAGGTCACGCTCAAGCTGCTCGGCGACGCCAAGATTCGCAAGGTCAGCCGCGCACGCATCACGAGCATGGAGCCGATCTACAACGATCTGTACGTGAGCAACTACACGCTGATCAATATCAAGGACGAGATCCTGCGCGTGGACGGCGTGTCCGATCTCAACATCATGGGCGAGCGCGATTACAGCATTCGCGCCTGGCTCGATCCGCAGAAGCTGGCGGCGCGGCAGATGACGGCGGGGGACGTGGCCAACGCGATCCGCAGCCAGAACCTGCCGGCCGCGGCCGGACAGGTCGGCAGCCCGCCCACGAACGCCGGCCAGGTCTGGCAGATGCCGATCCACACGCTCGGCCGACTTTCGGACCCGGAGGAGTTCGGCAACATCATCGTCAAGGTCGGCTCGACGCAGCCGAAGGCGCCTGCCACGGCGGCGCGCGCGACCTCGTCCGGCAGTGAGATCGACGACATGGCCGCCATGACGCCCGCCGTCTCCTTCGTCCCCGGCGGCCTCAGCGTCGGCGGCGCCAACGTCAGCGGCGGCGGCACTGCCAGCGGCGGCGCCGATGTCGGCGGCGGCGGCACCACCGGCGGCGGCGCCGACNNNAGCGTCCTCATCGGGCCCACCACCAAAGCCCGCGCCAAACGCAATCCCACCGACAAGGCCATCCTCAATCCCGCCCTCGCCAAGGGGCCGCCGCCTCCCTCCGTCAGCATCGTTCGGCTCAAGGATGTCGCGACCGTCGAGATGGGCGCCCTCAATTACAGCGTCTCCTGCAACTTCGACGGCTGGCCCTCCGTCGGGCTCAACATCTATCAGCTTCCGGGCACCAACGCCCTCGACGTCGCCGACCGCGTGCGCGCCCGCATGAAGGTCCTCAAGAAAGCCTTTCCCGAAGGGCTCGACTACACCATCGCCTACGACACCACGCCGTTCATCCGCGAGTCGATCGGCGAAGTCTTCCGCACGCTGCGCGACGCCGTCATTCTCGTTGCTTTCGTCGTGCTCCTCTTCCTGCAAGACTGGCGGGCGATGATCTTGCCGATGATCGACGTCCCCGTGTCGCTGATCGGCACCTTCGCGGTCATGGCGGTCTTCGGTTACAGCCTGAACAACATCTCACTGTTCGGCCTGGTGCTGGCCATCGGCATCGTCGTGGATGACGCCATCGTCGTGCTGGAGAACATCGAACGTCAGATGGCGAAGGGCTACGACACGCGCACCGCGACCATCAAGGCGATGGAGGAGATCACGGGACCGATCCTGGCGATCACGCTGGTGCTGTGCGCGGTCTTCATTCCGTGCGCGTTGATCAGCGGCATCACGGGACGGTTCTTCCGCCAGTTCGCCGTCACCATCGCCGCCTCGACCGTGATCTCGGCCATCAACGCCCTGACGATGACGCCGTCGCGGGCCCTGTTCATCTTCAAGCAGAAGGACGTAGGTCAGGCTTTCCAGCCTGACAGTCAGGCTGCAAAGCCTGACCTACACCGGCACACCCGCGAGGCGCTGCCGTGGTGGATCTTCGGCCTGGTGGGCATGGTCACGCTGTCGTGGGGGCCGTTGCTGCTCGGCGAGCCGTTCGGCCTGCCCGCCATGACGCCCGATGAGGACGGGCCCGAGATCTCCGTCTGGCAGGCGTGGGGGATGACCGTCCTCTACTTCACGCCTGGCATGCTGGCCGGCCTGGCGCTCGGCTGGTTCGCGATCAAGCCGGTCAATTTCGTGCTCGGGTTGCTCTTTGGCGGCTTCAATCGGTTCTTCGATCGCATGACCGGTCTTTACGGCTGGACGATCGGCAAAGGTCTGCGTGTGAGCGTCATCGTAATTTGCGCCTACGCGGGCCTGCTCGTGATGACCTATGTCGCCTTCCGCGATGCGCCGCGCGGGTTCGTGCCGCAGCAGGACATGGGCCGCGTCATGGTCAGCGTGCAGCTTCCCGATTCGGCGGGCATGGAGCGGACGCGCGAGGTCGTCAAGCAGGTCGACGAGATCATTCGCAAGGTTCCCGGCGTCGCCCACACGATCAGCCTGGGCGGCATCTCCTTCGTCGAGGGGGCCAACGGCTCCAACTTCGCGTCCTACTTCGTCGTCCTCGAACCGTTCGACAAGCGGCAGAAGGCGGAACTCAAGGCCGACGCGATCATGACTCGCCTGCGCCGCGACTTCAAGGAGCAGGTGACGGAAGGGCGCGTCGTCGTGGCCCCGTCGTCGCCGGTGCCGGGCGTCAGCACGTCGGGCGGGTTTCGGCTCATGATCCAGGACCGCGGCGGGCTCGGCCTGCCGACGCTGCAAGATCAGACGGACAAGTACGTCAAGCTCGTGAAGCAGAAGATCGGCGAGGACGTCGGCAAGAAGCCCGCGGATGAGGACGAGGAGCCGCGCCGCCAGATGCTGACCAATGTCAACACGCAGTTTCGCTCCAACACGCCCCAGCTCTACATGGACATCGACCGCGTCAAGGTCGCCTCGCTGGGCGTTGATCTCGCCGAGGTCAACCAGACGCTGCAGATCTACCTCGGCTCGTTCAATGTCAATCGCTTCAATGAGTATGGCCGATTCTGGCAGGTCACGCTGCAGGCCGGCGGACAGTTCCGGTCGCGCATGGAGGACATCAATCAGCTCCAGGTGCGCAACAACCGCGGGCAGATGGTCCCGCTCGGGACGCTGGTAACGGTCACGGAGAAGCCGGGGCCGATCTTCGTGCGGCGCTACAACCTCTACACGGCGGCGCCGATCGGCGGGGCGCTCGTGCCCGGCGTCAGCTCCGGCGAGGTCATCACGGCGGTCGATCAGCTTTCCGATGATGCGTTGCCGCGCTCGATGCGGGCGGAATGGACGGAGCTGATGTACATGCAGATCCGCGAAGGCAACACCGCGACGATCGTGTTCGCCCTGGCCGTGGCGTTCGTCTTCCTGGCCCTGGCGGCGCTTTACGAGAGCTGGACGTTGCCGTTGGCGGTGATCCTCGTCGTGCCGCTGTCGATGCTCTGCTCGATCATGGGCGTGCTGCTGCGCAAGTATGTGCTCGGGCAGGACGCGGCGGTCGACATCTTCGTGCAGATCGGGCTGGTCGTGCTGGTCGGGCTGGCGTGCAAGAACAGCATCCTCATCGTCGAGTTTGCCCGCGAGCTGCATCAGCAGGGCCGATCGGTATGGGAAGCGACGCTCGAAGCATCGCGGCTGCGGCTGCGGCCGATCCTGATGACGTCGTTCGCGTTCATCCTGGGCGTGGTGCCGTTGTGCCTGGCGTCGGGCGCCGGGGCGGAGATGCGCCGCTCGCTGGGGACGGCGGTGTTCAGTGGCATGCTCGGCGTGACGCTGTTCGGCATCTTCCTGACGCCGATCTTCTTTGCCGTCATCCAGGGCATCGGCGAGACGCGCTTCTTCTCGCTGGCCTCGGTGCAGGTGATCGGCACGGTGCTCGCCGGCGCGTTGATCGGCGGCGGCATCGGCTACTTGCTGTCGCGCCTCGGCGTCTTCCCCGGCCTCCCGCGCTTCTGGGTCGTGACGGTGAGTGCAATCGTCGGCGTCCTGTTCTTCGCCGCGGTGCGCGGCGTGCATGCGAGACTTACCTCGAAAACCGCGTCAGAGCCTGAAGCGTAAGCGAAGGAAGGTTTTCCTTCGCTTACGCTTCAGGCTCTGATGATTAACCTTGTGAACCCTATGTTCTCACGCTTCTTCATCGACCGGCCGATCTTCGCGACTGTGATCTCCGTCGTCATCACGCTGGCGGGGGCGGTCGCCGTGTTCACGTTGCCGGTCGCGCAGTATCCCGAGGTGACGCCGCCGACGGTGACGGTGACGGCGCTCTATCCCGGCGCCAATGCCCGCACCGTGCAGGACACGGTGGCCGCCCCGATCGAGGCCCAGGTCAGCGGCGTCGAGGGGATGGTGTACATGTCGTCGCAGTGCACCAACGACGGCGCCTACAAGCTGACCGTCACGTTCAAGATGGGCATGGATTCCGACATGGCCCAGGTGCTCGTGCAGAACCGCGTCTCGCTCGCCTTGCCCGTCGTCCCGGCCCTGGTGCAGAACGAGGGCATCAGCGTCAAGAAGATGTCGCCCAACACGCTGATGATCGTCAACCTCGTGTCGCCCGACAATCGCTACGACAGCATCTTCCTGAGCAACTATGCGACGATCTACGTCAAGGACGAGCTGGGCCGGCTGCCGGGCGTCGCGTGGATCACGTATCTGGGGCAGCGCGATTACAGCTTGCGGGCGTGGCTCGATCCCGAAAAGATGGCCGCCCTCAACCTGAGCGGCATGGACGTGGTGGCCGCCATTGCCCAGCAGAACGTGCAGGTCGCCGCCGGCCAGATCGGGCAGCCGCCGACCGTGCGGGCCCAGCAGTTCCAGCTCACCATCAACACGCAGGGCCGGCTCAGCAATCCCAAGGAGTTTGCCGACGTCATCGTCAAGGCCGGCCTGTCCGTCCCCGGCCAGCCCACGCCGACCGTCACCGGCGACCGCCCGCGCCAGGCGACCGCCATCGTCCGGCTGCGCGACGTCGTTCGCGAGAACAAGTATTTCTTCCACATCCATCTCGACCTGCGCAAGCTCGATCGCGAAGGCCTGCATCCCAACGACGTCGCCCATCACCTGCTGCCCAGGCTGGCATCGCTGGCAGCGGATCAGGACGCCAAATCCCCGGCCGACACGTTGACCTGGCTCGCCGCGTACGGTGGACCGCAGGCCCCGCACGTCGAGGACATCGCCAACCTGCGCATCGCCGCCGAACGTGCCAACAAAGCCGAGGCGCCGCGTACGTTCCGCCTGGGCGAACTCGTCGTCAAGGAGCACGGCATCGAACGCCTGCAGACCCGCGACGAAGAAGGCGTCCAGCTCGGCTCGCAACAGTATGACCAGTCCTGCACCCTCAACGGCAAACCGTCGGTCGCGCTGTCGATCTATCAGCTTCCCGGCTCCAACGCCCTCGAAACGGCCAACGGCGTCTATGCCAAGATGCGCGAGCTGAAGAAACGCTTCCCCCAGGGCCTCGAATATCGGATCGTCTACGACACGACCCCGTTCATCCGCGAATCGGTCGCCGAGGTCTTCAACACGCTGCGCGACGCCGTCATCCTCGTCGCCATCGTCGTGCTGCTGTTCCTGCAAGACTGGCGGGCGATGATCCTGCCGATGATCGACGTGCCGGTCTCGCTCATCGGCACGTTCGCGATCATGGCGCTCATGGGCTACAGCCTGAACAACATCTCGCTGTTCGGCCTGGTGCTGGCCATCGGCATCGTCGTCGACGATGCGATCGTCGTATTGGAGAACATCGAACGGCAGATGGCCAAGGGCTACGACACGCGCACCGCCACGATCAAGGCCATGGAAGAGATCACCGGTCCGATCCTGGCCATCACGCTCGTGCTCTGCGCGGTGTTCGTGCCGTGCGCTTTCATCAGCGGCATCACGGGGAGATTCTTTCGGCAATTCGCCATCACGATTGCGGCTTCGACCGTGATCTCGGCGATCAACGCGCTGACGATGACGCCGTCG
>JACQFG010000200.1 GCA_016200155.1 Planctomycetota bacterium
CATGGATTCCAGGAGCCGCGCACGAAGTAAGCGGCAGGGTGCCGAGCAACGCCGCTTACTTCGTGCGCGGCTCCTTGATTCATCACTTTGGGCGTGGCGGGTCGGCGCTCTTTTCGATCGCGTCGTCCAGCTCCTTCACCTTGTCTTGATATTTCTTCGCCTCGTCGGCCCGGCCGGCCAGCCGCAAGCTATTGGCCATCACCGCGCTGACATCGCGATCCGCCGGCGTCAAGGCGTAAGCCCGCCGGATCCACGGCGCCGCCTCGGTCGCGCGATTCGCATCCAGCGCAATCTGCGCCCGTACCACGAGAACATTGACGTTGTTGGGCGCGTCGGCCAGGGCCTCGTCCAGCAGGGCGGCGGCCTCGTCGAGGCGCGCCTGGTTGCGGTACAGCCGGGCGATCTGCAGGCGCGCCGCCACGTTGCGCGGACAGTGCTCCTGGAGCCAATCGACATGCGGTTTCGCTTCCTCGTCGGCGTGATCGATCAGGCCCGATGCCAGCCAGATGCGGGCGGCCGCGTAATCGGGCGCCAGCGCCACCGCCTGGCGAAAGGAGGCCAGCGCCTTGGCCCAGTCCCGGCCGCGCCAGAAGGTTCGGCCGCGCCACACCAGGCCGTGTGCCTGGTCGATATCGCGGGAGCGCATCTTGAGGAGCCAATCGGCGGCGGTCATGGCATAACTGAGCTGGTTGGCCTTCAAGCTCCCCTCAAGGATCGCTTCCAGGATGATGGGGGTCTGGGGATCGGCTTTATTGGCATCGCAAAACTGCAGCAAGGCGCCCAGGTGAACCGGCTTGCCGTCCTGCATATCGAGGAGCTGCGCCTCCTTGGCAACCGCCTTTGCCGCCGCGCCGTGCGTGATGGCCAGTTGCAAACGGCGCTGGGCCTCGGGGATATCGCCGCGCCGCCGCGCCGTCTTGGCGGCCAGGAACAGGCCGTCCGGATTCGTGGGATAGACCGAGAGATAGCGATCCAGGCATTCCGCCGCTTCATCATAGTCATAGCGGTCGAGGGCCTGCAGCGCCCGCTCGTGTTGGCGATTGGCCCAGCGGTTCCAGCCGAGCTGATAGGCCGCCGTCCCTGCGCCGATCAGCAGGACCGGGGCCAGCACCAGCCAAAGTTGTTTGTTGCGCAGGTGCAACATGGGGCTCACGCTCCATCCCATTCCAGCCGGCAGCAACCGAGGTCGAGCATTTCCTTGCCGTGCTCGTTCTTTTTCTTCTTGGCGAGCACCGAGGGATGCAGCGAGTAAACGATGAATTTGCCGTGCCGTTCGTCCTGAACGAGTCCCGCCTGGCGCAGGACGCCCAGGTGATGCGATACGTTGACCAGCTCGCGGCCCAGCAGCTCGGCCAGCTCGCTGACGTTCTTGGGACCGGCCTGCAGACACTGCACGATCTTCAGGCGATCAGGCTCGCTGAGCGCCTTCAAATAGCGAGCGCAGACAGCGGATTGCAGGGGGTCGTCCATGCCAACATACTATCCAATTCACAAAATCATGGGTACAAAATCATGGGCACATTGTTTTGTACCCATGATTTTGTGAAGGGCCGCGATGATCGAACTTCGCCTGGAAGAGATCGGCAAGTCTTACGCCCCTGGCGCTGCGGCGCTGGCGGACGTTTCGCTGACTGTTGCACCCGGCGAATGCCTGGCGATCGTCGGCCCGTCGGGGTGCGGCAAGACAACGCTGCTGCGCGTCATCGCCGGACTCGAAACGCCGAGCGCAGGCAGAATCTTCCTCGACGGCCGATGCGTCAACGAGGTGCCGAGCCATCAGCGCGACATTGCGATGCTCTTCCAGCGGCCGGCGTTGATCCCGCAGCAAACGGTCCGGCAGAATCTCCGCTGGGCCTGGACCCTTCAAGCGCCGCTGCGTCTGTTCCGCTCGGACCACCTTCACGACGAGGAACTGACGCGCGTTGCTCGCCTGCTCGATCTCGAATCGATTCTGGATCGGCCGATTTCGCAACTCTCCGGCGGACAGCAGCAGCGCGTCGCGCTGGGCCGATGCTTGCTGCGGCAAGCGAAACTGTTGTTGTTGGACGAGCCGCTCGGCCATCTCGATGCACCGCTGCGTTCCGATCTGCGCCGGCAGATTCGCCTGCTCGTCAAGGAGCGCGGCATCACGGGGCTGCACGTCACGCACGATCCGGAGGAAGCGTTCAGCGTCGGCGATCGTGTGGCGGTCATCCAGGCCGGCCGGCTCGTGCAGATCGACGCGCCGGCGCGGATCCGGCGCGCCCCGGCCAATCGATTCGTCGCGGAATTGAGCCACCACCAGACCGGCGGCGTCAACGTTCTGGAAGGCGTCGTCACGCGCCACGACATGGACACCTTTTTCGAGACCGCGCTGGGCCGCTGGCCGATGTCGGTGCAGATCGTCGCCCAATTGCGGGAATCTCTTTGTCAGGGCGAGAATTTTCACGCAGGCGAAGGAAAAGTTGCTATAATAATCGGCGTTGCGGTGGAGGACGTGCGCTGTTCGACGGCGCCGGATGCTGCGCCCGACGATATCCGGGTGATGCTGCCGGTGTTGGACGTGGAATCGGGCGACGACAGCAATAGCGTTGTTGCCGGCGATTCGTGGCGGCGCTGGATCGGGCGAGCGCCGCTGGACGAGCGCTTTGATAAGGGCCAGAGTGTGACGATGACGTTTTCCCTGGGCCGAGCTTACTGGTTCGATCACACGACCGGCCGCACGCTGGCGGCGCCCGCGGGTTGACGGAGAAAATGCGCGAGGCCGCGCGCTTGCCAAGTGGGCCAGGAGCCCACTTTTTTTGTTTTCCGGTTTACGTTTAGCGCTCACATGGCGCCATGCGAGCGCTAAACGTAAACACAAGAGGTATGCACGCATGAAGGGTTCGGACCTGGTGCGAATCATCGACGAGATGCAGCACCAAAAGAACATCGACCGCGAGATCATCTTTTCCGGCATCGAGTCGGCTTTGCAGCTGGCCGCCGAGAAGAAATACGGCGAAGGCACCGGCGTGGCGGTGACTATCGATCGCGATACCGGCGACATCGTTGCCAAGCACGGCGAAAACGCCATCGATCCCTCGGAGTTCGGCCGCATCGCCGCCCAGAGCGCCAAGAACGTGATGATCCAGAAGATCCGCGAGGCCGAGTGCAGCGCCGTCTTCAACGAATACGCGGCCATGAAGGGAGATCTGGTACACGGGGCGGTCACCCGTCACGAGGGCGGAGCGTGCATCGTCAACCTGGGCAAAACCGAGTCGATCCTGCCGCGCGGCGAGCAAATTCCCGGCGAGACGCACCATGCCAACGAACGCATCAAGGCGGTCATTCTCGAGGTGAAGAAGCAAGGCCATCGCGTGAAGATTGTGCTGTCGCGAACCCATCCCGATTTCGTGCGTCGTCTCTTCGAGAACGAAATTCCCGAGATCAAGGAACGTACGATCGAGATCAAGGCGATCGCGCGGGAGGCCGGCTATCGGGCCAAGATCGCCGTCTCCAGCGTCGATATGAAGGTCGATTGCGTCGGCGCCTGCGTGGGCGTACGCGGCAGCCGCATCAAGAACATCGTCGACGAACTCGGCGGCGAGCGCATCGATATCGTGCGCTGGAACGAGTCGCTGCAGGTCATGATCCCGAACGCCTTGCAGCCGGCCGAGATCGACGAGGTTTTCCTGTACCCGCGCATGGGTCGGGCCATCGTGCTGGTCAAGGACGATCAGCTCTCGCTGGCGATCGGGCGGCGCGGGCAGAACGTTAGACTCGCGAGCAAGCTGGTCGGCTGGGACATCGAGATCATGACGATCGACGAGATGAACGAGAGCATCGAACGGGCCGAGGGCTGGTTCTCGCAGATTCCGAACATCTCCACCGACCTGGTCGAGGCGTTCATCACCGACGGCTTCATGTCGTATATCGACGTGACGTTCATCGAGCCGACGGACCTGGCGGAGATGGGCGGGATCACCGTCGAGGAAGCCGAAGCGATCATCGCGTACGCCGAGGAAGCGGCCGAGCGCATCGAGAATGAGAAGCCCGCCGAGCCGGCAGCCGAGGAGGAGGCCGCGGGCCGCACGGTCGCCTGGCATCTGGCCGACCCGAGCGTGGTTGCCGACGGTGTCGTCGAGCAGGCGCCCGCGGAAGCCGCGCCGACCGAAGAGCAACCCGTCGCGACGGAGGAGCCGCCCGCCGAAACGATGGCGACGGAAGCCGCGCCTGTCGAAGCAACCGAACCCACCGAGCCAATCCCCGCCACAACCGAGGAGCAACCCCAACAACCCTGACGAAGAATTGCAGAATGCAGAATGCAGATTGCAGATTGAATGCGTTTCAACCTGCAATCTGCAATCTGCAATCTGCAATGGACCCGGGGTTCCACACACAATTTGCAGCTTTTCCTGATGATCGCTCTTTCTCCGACGGCGCAGATCAGGTAAAATAATCAACACCCGCTATTTCCGCAAAACTTGAGTGGTTGCTCTGGCCCTAACGATTGGCTGGAAAGGGAGTTACGCTTGGCGCAACGAGACAAGGTTCGTGTTTATATTTTGGCGCGCGAATTGAACGTCGACACCGCGGACTTGCTGCGCCTGTGCTCGGAGGCGGGTTATGACGTAAAAAACCAGTTGAGCAGTCTGGACCACGACCAGCAGGTGAAGCTGGAAGAAATGGTCAAGAAGCTCAGCAAATCGGCGGCCGCGCCGGTAGCCGCCAAGCCTGTGACGAAGGTGGTCGCGCCGGACGAGCGCGCGGTGCCGACGATTCCGAGTCGTCCGGTGAAGCGTGCGGAGCCCGAGCTGGAGCCGGTGGTTGCCGCTCCGCCGGAGCCCGAGCTGCTCGAGCCGACGACCGTCGCGGAGGAAGCGCCGGCGACGGTGAAGCCGTCGATCCCGGTGTTGAAGGACCGAGTTCCCAATCTGGGCGCGACACCGTCGGCCAAGGCGCCCGCGGCCCCGCCGGCGCCCGCCAAGACGGAAGCCCCCGCTCCCACGAAGCCCGAGCCGCCCCGTCCGCCCGCCCCGACCGCGCCCTCGTCGCCGGCCCGAACCGCGAGCCATCCCAGCCCCGTGCGGCCGCCCCAGGAACTCGGCCGAACGACGGTCGCCAAGGACGCCGGCACGGGCAGACCGCCGTCGCGGTCCGATCAGGCCCCGCGCCGCACCGTCGCGCCCCCCTCGCACATGCAGCATCTCAAGCCGATCGCGCCGCCCAGCCTGCGGCAGGCTCCCAAGCCGCCCGACAAGGGCCCCAAGATCGCTCAGCCGATCGTGCAGTTGACCAAGAAGCACCTCGAAGAGCACCAGATCAAGCCGATCCGCGCCGAGGACTTGCTCCGCCCACAGCAGCCGGTCCCCGAGGAAATTGCCGACGACGACGAAAGCAAGAAGGACAAGAAACGCGCCATCCCCGGCCGCGAGGAACGCCAGAAAAAACGCAACATCCGCGCCGAGGAACGCAAGAGCGCCAAGAGCACTGTCGAGATCGTCGACGGCAAGATCATCGAGCGCGACGAGGAGACCCCGCACCGCAAGTCCCTCAGCCGGCTCAAGATCAAGCCCAAGACCATTATCAAGCAGCGGGCAACCTATCTCGAACTGACCCCGCCCATCAGCATCCGCCTGCTCTCCGAGGAACTCGGCATCCGCGCGGTCGAGCTGATCTTCAAGATGAAAGAGCATGGCGTCCAGGCCAACTTGACGATCAACTCGATCATCGACCCCGACATGGCTCAGCTCCTGGCCCTCGATTTCAAGTGCGAACTCAAGATCATCGCGCCGCAGACCGACGAGCAGAAATACCTCGACACCATCGACCCGCCCGATCAGCCCGAAGACCTCGTCCTGCGGGCCCCGGTCGTCACCGTCATGGGCCACGTCGATCATGGCAAGACGTCGCTGCTCGACAAGATTCGCCAGAGCAACATCGTCGCCACCGAGGCGGGCGGCATCACTCAGGTCATCCGCGCCTGGCGCGTCGATCACGGCGGCAGGCCGGTCACCTTCCTCGACACTCCCGGCCATGAGGCGTTCACCAAGATGCGCGCTCGGGGCGCCCAGGTGACCGACGTCGCCGTCATCGTCGTCGCCGCCGACGACGGCGTCATGCCGCAGACCGAGGAGGCGATCAGCCACGCCAAGGCCGCCGGCGTCTCCCTCGTCGTCGCCATCAACAAGATCGACATGCCCAGCGCCAACGTCTTGAAGACCCGCCAGCAGCTTTACGGCCTCGACGTCTTGCCCGACAACATGGGCGGCGACACGCCGTTCGTCGAAACCAGCGCCGCGACGGGGCAAGGCATCGACGAGCTGCTCGATCAGCTCGCCATCGTCGCCGAGCTGAAGGAACTCAAGGCCAATCCGAACAGGCACGCCAAGGGCACCTGCCTCGAAGCGATGCTCACCGAGGGCGAGGGCGTGCTGGCCACGCTGCTTATCCGAGACGGCACGCTGCACAAGGGAGACATCGTGCTGTGCGGCGGCGCCTCGGGCCGCGTCCGCGCCCTCTACAACGACATGGGCCGACCGATCGAGGAAGCCGGGCCGAGCGTGCCGTGCCGCATTACGGGGCTCGACATCGTTCCGGAAGCCGGCGATACGTTCCAGGTCGTGCCGGACCTCAACGTTGCCGCCGAGTACGCCGAGCGCCGCCGCCAGAAGATGCGCGTGACCACCGTCACCAAGCGTCCTGCGTTGACGCTCGATCGGCTCACCGAGGCCAAGATCCAGGAACTCAAGGTCATCCTCAAGGCCGACTTCCGCGGCTCCATCGAGGCGATCAAGAAGGAACTCGACAAGCTCCAGCACGCCGAGGTGCGCGTCCGCCTGCTGGAGGCTGGCATCGGCGCCATCACCGAAAACGACGTCTGGCTTGCTTTGGCTTCGCCCGAGGACACGATGATCGTCGGCTTCAACGCCGTCCCTGACGATCGCGCCCTCGCCTTCGCCGAGGAGCGCGGCATCAAGCTGCACGAATACAACATCATCTACAACCTGACCAACGACATCCGCGCCGCCCTCGAAGGCAAGCTCAAGCCGCGCGAGGAAGTCGTCCACCTGGGCCGGGCGATCGTCCGCGACGTCTTCAAGATCAGCCGCGTCGGCACCATCGGCGGCTGCTATGTGACCCAGGGCAACATCAAACGCAACGCCAAGGTCCGCGTCATCCGCGACGGCGTCGTCATCTTCCCGCCGCCCGACCGCAACGCCGGCCTCGAATCGCTCAAACGCTTCAAGGAAGACGTCGGCGAGGTCCGCGAGGGCTTCGAGTGCGGCATGAAGGTCGCCGGCTACGACGACATCAAGGTCGGCGACGTCATCGAGGCCTTCCGCGTCGACCACGTGTTGCGTACGCTGGAGTAACCGTCTTCGTTTAGCGCCCGCATGGCGCCGCGCATTCGCGCGGCGCCACGCGGGCGCTAAACGAAGAAAATGTCATGATCGTCGGCACCCTGCAAGTGCGGCTCCTCCTGCGCGAGGCGCGCACCCTGAAAGACAAACGCCAGGTGCTCAGCAGCATCAAGGATCGGCTGCGGAATTCGTTCAACGTCGCGGTCGCCGAGATCGAGGCCAACGACAATCGCCAGATCATCGTCCTGGGCTTCGCGATGGTCGGCAACGAGGCGCACCCGATCAAGCAAACGCTCGGCGAAATCGTCAACGCCCTCAAGGCGCACCCGGTCGCGGAGTTTCTGGATTACGAGATGGACATTTAACAGGAGATTCTCTTCGTTTAGCGCCCGCGCGGCGCCGTGCGACCGCGTGGTGCCCTGCGGGCGCTAGACGAAGACCCGATCATGAAGCAGCATCGCATCGCCCGTGTGTCGGAAGCCATTCGCGAGGTCGCCGCCGAGACGATCTTGTTCGAGTTGCAGGATCCGCGCATCAAGAACGTCACCGTGACCCGGGCCGAGGTCTCCGCCGACTTGCAGAAGGCCAAGGTTTATGTCTCGGTCATGGGGACCCAGAAGGAGCAAGACCTGTGCATGCACGGCCTCAAGCATTCGGCCGGCTATGTGCAATCGAAAATCGCCTCCCGCTTGAAGACGCGCTTTACCCCGACCGTCACGTTCATCCGCGACGACGGGGTCAAGAAAAGCATCGAAATGTCCCGGCTCATCAACGAAGCGCTGGCTCAGTCCCGCCCTGAGCCGACGCCCGACGGAACGGCAGACGAGGCATCAGAGGAAGGACCAGGGAGGCAGGACGTCCCTGGGCAGCGGTCATCTTGGTTGGATTCACTCTTTCTCTTTTTGCGAGCACTCATGAACATGCCGACGCACACCACCAACAAGCAGAAGGTCGTCACCCAGCTCTTTGCCGCCATCGGCAAGCACGTCAAGCCGCGGCCCGTGGAGCCTCGCCCGGTGCTGGAGCAGTTCGTCTACGCCATGCTGCGCGAGAACGCCACGCGCGACAGCGCCGATCAGGCGTTCCAGAGCATCCAGGATCGCTTCTTCGACTGGAACGAAGTCCGCGTCAGCTCGACGCTCGAAATCGTCGAGGCCCTCGACGGCACGCTGTCGGACGCCGAGGCGCGGGCCCAGCGCATCGTCGATTTCCTGCAGGAGATCTTCGAGACGACCTACTCCTTCGACTTGGAGCCGCTGTTGGAGGTGCTGCAAAAGAAGGGCATCAAGCAGGCGTCGAAGCAGCTTCTGCGCTTCCAGGCGGCCAACGATTACGCGGTGTCGTGGGTGATGCAGCACAGCCTGGGAGGCCACGCGGTCCCGCTCGACCCGGCCGCCCTGCGCGTGCTCAAGCGCATGGGCTTGATCGAGGAGCAGACCGATCTCGAAACGCTGCACGCGTCGATCGAGCACCAGGTGCCCAAGGCCAAGGCGACGCAGTTCGTCGACCTGGTCAGCGTCCTGGCCGAACAACATTGCCACGAGGACCTGCCGGCCTGCTCGGGCTGCCCGCTGCGCACGGCATGCCCGACCGGCCAGGAAGCGAAAGCCACGGTCGCGGCAACATCGAAGAAGCCGCGCTGAACACTCTCTTGGCAGAAAAATCTGGGGTGAAAAATAAGGGTCGCAGGGAATCAAGACAACACTGATTTCGCTTATTTTTCACCCCAGATTTTTCTGCCTATGTTCTTTGGACCAACATGCGAACACAATCGTGCATCCAGGTGGTTTGTCTCCTCCTTTGCAGCGCGCTATTCGGCGAGGCTGCGGCCGGCAAGAAACCGCCCCCCGATCCCAACAGCCTCGACGGCACCTGGGAGATCGTCGAGCTGACCGCCTACGGCAAGAAGGTCGATTTCAACACGATCAAGGGGACCAAGTTCATCTTCGCCAAGGACAAGCTGACCATCCAGCCTGGCAGCGACAAGATCGAGGAGTTCGAGAAACGGACGTTCACCGTCAAGCTCGACCCGGTCAAGCAACCCGCCCAGGTCGAGCTGACCGCCCTCGACGGCAAGAACAAGGGCCTCGTCAGCCCCGGCATCTATGAAATCAAGGGGGACACGCTCCGCTGGTGCCAGTCCGACGCCACGACGAAGCCGGAGCGTCCCAAGGATTTCACATCGCCCGAGAAATCACCGATCTATTTGTTCACTCTCAAACGCGGAAAATAATCACCCGGCGAGCCGAGTTGCGTGAGCAACCGGTTGCCTTTCGCTAGGTTCGGCTCGCCAAGCACCCCCTGGAGACTGCAAACATGACCAAGAAGATCCTGGCCCTGGCTCTCGCACTGGCCGGCCTGGCGATTCCCGCGGGCTTCGCGCCCGCCCTGATGATCGCCCCGCCGCCCGGACCGATCCGCATCGTCAACTCCGACGCCGTTTTCGTCGGCCGGGTGCTGGAGATGGAGCCCGTCGACGTCGACGCCAAGCGCTTTCCCGGCGCCAAGGACACCGTCAAGTTCCGCATCGCGGTGGTCAAGGTCAACCAGGCGATCTACGGCTTGAAGGACGAGAAGACGATCCGCGTCGGCTTCGTCCCGTTTGTAGCCCCCAAGCCAGGCCAGCCGATCATCAGCGGCGGCGGACGCTCCCCGCAGCTCACCGTCGGCCAGGACGGCCTGTTCATGATCAGCAAGCACGTCGACGGAAAGTTCTACCTGGCCCCGAATTACGGCTACTTCGTCGCCAGCCAGGACAAGAAAATCGATGAGGAAATCAAGACTGCGAAAAAGGTTGTGACGATCATGGGCAACCTCAAGGCGGCCCTGGAAGCGAAGGATGCCGACGACCGCCTGCTCGCCGCTGCCGTCGCCGTCGGCAAGTACCGCACGCAGAAGGCGCCGTTCCCCAACACCGAGGAGCCGATCGACGCCGACGAGAGCAAGGCGATCCTCAAGGTCATCATCTCCGCCAAGTGGGTGCAGCCCAAGGTTTTCGGCGAAACCAATCCGCAGACGCTGTTCTTCCAGCTCGGCATCAACCAGAAAGACGGCTGGACGCCGCCCCGGATGACCAAGAGCCCCGAGGAGTTGCGCCTGGCGGTCGAGGCTTGGTATCGCGATCACGGCGATTACCGCATCAAGCGGTTCGTGCCGAAAGCTGAAAAATAGTGCACAAGTCGCCACGAGTGCGGGCGAGCTGGATGGCAGTTGATTCGTAGCCGCGTTCGCCAGAACGCGGGTTTTCGTGGGCGTTCTGCCCCCGCGTTCTGGCGAANNNNGCCGCGTTCGCCAGAACGCGGGTTTTCGTGGGCGTTCTGCCCCCGCGTTCTGGCGAACGCGGCTACGACACTGCGCAAGGATTTATGAGATGGCCATCTAGGTGCAAAAAACGACGCCCGGCCGATTGGGCCGGGCGTCGTGGAAACCTCGAACCGAGGTTAGTGGTTATTAGCGTCAGCAGTTTGCCGAGCGAATGCTCCCCTGATATTGGGTGCTGGGTGCTTGGTAGTAGCTGGTCCGGGCCGAGCCGGTGGTCTCCGTTCGCTGTACGGCGACGGTCGGATCGGCGTACTTCTTGAGGTACTGGCTCAGGTTGTCGTTCGACATATCTCCTTGGTGCCAAAATGCTTGCGATTCACCGGAGCGGTCGCTGATGACCAATCCGACGCCGCCGGCGATGCCGAAGTCGCTGGCGAGCTTTTGGCCCTGGGGAGCAGAGGTATCTACATAGACGCAGACGTACTGCTCGGCCAGGAGCCGGGAGACCTCAAGCGCGGGGGCTTCCGCCCGGACGAGCTTGGCCCAGCCGTTGGCCCCCGAACCGAAGACGACAACCATGGGCTTCTTCTGGGCAGTGACCTGGGTCTGGGCGGCGGTGTAGCTGGTCTGCCACGACGGAGCGGCATTGTTTCCTACCAGCAGGGCGCTGGCCAGGGCGATGGTCAGGATCGAGGTGTTCATCCGAATTCCTCCAATTTTGAAACACCCAACGAAAAGACCCTTCACCATGAAGGGTCATGCACTGGCGGGTATAGTTATCGAAGGTGAATGATGCCGGCTATGCGATTTTTCCTATTTTATGCAAAACTCCGAGATTGGTGAATTTTCTGTATTGACGATTGATTCACGACTCGCTAAGGGTTTTGATCATATGTACAGTAGTGGAAAGACTGATGCACGGAGCCCCTTGTAGGTCAGGCTTTCCAGCCTGACGGCAGTCGCGAAAAGTCAGGCTCGAAAGCCTGACCTACCGCGGGTCCGCGCAACGAATACTGGCGCGCGTGTCGAAAATCCCAACGTTTTTCGCATGTGTGCGATTTGGCACAGCAGTGTTCGTTGCGCAAGGGGTGTGGGGGTTGTTTCGCGCAACGAATGGTTCGACCAGGTATCTCGGGAGCCAAACGATGAATCGCCGGCAGTTCTTGCATCCCCGCCGGCTGGCGAACGTCGCGGGGCCGGTACTCGGAGTCGCCGCCGAAGGGGAGCCGACCGAGGCTTCCACCGGCGACCCGGCCATCCTGCGCTTCGGCCGCCGGGCCATGGCGACGACGTTCGAGGTCATCCTCCCGTTCGAGACACCTTCATCCCACGACCTGGCTCAGGCGGCCCTCGACGAGATCGATCGGCTCGAAGCCCAGTTGACCGTCTTCCGCGACAGCAGCGAGGTATGCCGGCTCAACGCACGTGCTGCCGATCACCCGGTCCGCGTGGAGCAAAACCTGCTCGACTTGCTGGCATTGGCTGCTCAGTTCCATGGCGACACCGACGGGGCGTTCGACGTGTCGGTCGGGGCCCTGATCAAGACCTGGGGCTTCTTCCGACGGGAGGGCCGGGTGCCGACGCCTCGGGAGTTGGCCGCCGTCCGTGAGCGGATCGGTATGAATCATGTCGTCCTCGACTCCCAACGGCAAACGGTGTTCTTCCAGCGCCCGGGCCTCGAAATCAACCTCGGCAGCATCGGCAAGGGCTACACTCTCGACCGCGCGGCGCAACTCGTTGACACGCCTAACGTTCTGCTGCACGGCGGCCATAGCAGCGTCCTGGCCCGCGGCAACGAAACGTCGACCGCGGCCGGCTGGTCCATCGGCCTGACCGATCCCGAGCGCCCGCAGTGCCGTCGCGCCGTCGTCCGCCTGCGCAATCGCGGCATGGCCACCTCCGCCGCGACATTCCAGTTCTTCGAACACGAGGGCCGCAAGCTCGGCCACATCCTTGACCCGCGCACCGCCTGGCCGGCGGAGGGGATGCTGAGCGCTACGGTGACGGCCCCGACCGCCGCCCTGGCCGATGCCCTGGCAACGGCGTTTTTCATCCTCGGCATCGAGAAATCGCGCGAGTATTGCGATCGGCATCCGGAAATCGGCGCTGTCCTGATCGCCGCCGATTCGCCGCATCGCTTGATGGTGCTCGGACGGGCGGCGGAGGAAGTGGAAATCCTACGTTGACAGCTTCGCCCGGCCCAAAACGGTATAAACGGGCCCGGCCGGCGTCAACTCGCTGCTCATGACGTGGACTTCGTGTACTGTTATCGTGCCGGCGCTCCACGTCCGGTGCTTCGCCAGCTCCTTCGCCAGCGCATCGGTCGGCTGATCCCCCTTGACCCGGCCCAGCGTCACGTGCGGCACATAGGCTCTTGTCTCCCGGCGATAACTCCCCATGTCGAGCAGCGGGGCCTCGATCGCATCATGAACGGCGCCGACCTCGTCCGCCCCTTCGCCGACGCCGACCCACAGCGTGCGCGGCCGGCGCGGGTTCGGAAAGCAGCCCGCTCCCTCGACGCTGATCGAAAACGCCGGCATCTTCGCGACGGCTTTCTGCGCCGCCCGGCAGATGTCGAGCGTCTCGCGCTGCGCGACCTCGCCCAGGAACAGCAGCGTGATGTGCAGGTTCTCCGGCTCGACCCACTTGACGTCCTCGGCGACGGCGGTGAGTTCCTGTTGCAGCGAAACGAGCCGATCACGGATCGCTTCGCCGACGTCGATGCCCAGAAAAGTGCGGATACGTGCCATGAGTTTCTCCTTGTCTTCGTTTAGCGCCCGCTTGATTCCGCGAGCGATTCCGCCTGCGCCACCATCTCGCTAAGCAGCCGCAGGCCCAATTCCCAGAACGTCGGATCGGTGACGTCGACATCGAGCTTCGCGAGCAAAACGTGCGGCGCGTCGGACCCGCCGGAGGCGAGCAACTCGAGGTATTTCGGCACGAAGCGTTCGCCGTCCTCCTTGTACTTTTGATACAAGGCCAGGACGAGCAATTCGCCGAAGGCATAGGCATAGCAGTAGAACGGGCTGCGGATGAAATGGCCGATGTACGACCACCACGAGGCGTAGCCGGGCGTGAACTCGACGACGTCGCCGAACATCCCCTGGTTGGCTTGCATCTACAGCTCGTTGATCTGCGTCGCGGCGAGTTCGCCCTGCTTTTCACGCGCGGCGTGTAGCGATTGCTCGAAGCGCGTGAGGACGACCTGGCGGAACACGGTGGCGAAAGCGTCCTCGATCTTGCCGCACAGCATTGCCAGGCGCTGCTTGGGTTCCGGATAGCGCTCCTGCAGTCGGCGGAAGGTGAGCATTTCGCCGAAGACGCTCGCCATCTCGGCGGTGGTGAGCGGCGTGTCGCATTGCAGGTAGCCCTGGCCGCGCGAGAGATATTGATGGACCCCGTGGCCCAGTTCGTGGGCGAGCGTCATGACGTCGCGCAGGCGCTCGGTGAAGTTCATGAGGATGTACGGGTGCGCGCTGGGCACGGCGCTGGAGGAGAAGGCACCGCCGCGTTTGCCGGGCCGCAGCTCGGCGTCGATCCAGTTCTTCTCGAAGAACGTGCGAATGACGCCGCCGGCATCGGGGCTGAAGGCGTCGTAGCTTTCCTGCACGATGGCCCGCGCCGTCGGCCAATCGCAATTAGGCATCTCCGAGGGGAGCGGGGCATAGCGGTCGTAGTCGCACAGGTGGTCGATGCCGAGCAGCTTGCCCTTGAGCCGGTAGTATCGCTGCACGAGCGGATAGTTTTTCTCCGTGGCCGTCATCAACGCGGCGACGACTTTCGCGTCGATCTCGTTGGCGAGGTTGCGGGCGGCCATCACATCGGGATACTTGCGAATCTGGCAATCGGTCTGATGATCGAAGACGACCGTGTTGAAGATGAACGTCAACAGCCGGGCCTGCCCTTCGAGCCCCTTCGATAGCCCGTCGGCGGCGGCCTTGCGGACCGTGCGATCCGGGTCATAGAGCTTGGCGAGAATCTCCTGTACGCTCACCTCGGCCGATTCGCCGTTGTGCGTGAAGGGGCACTTCATGCTCGCGGTCGTTTCCTCGAAAAGCCGGCCGAAGGCGCTGCGGCCCGTCAGCGCTTTCGTGTCGAGCAGCTTCTCCTCGGGCTCGCTGAGGTAGTACGGCTTCCAGACGCGCTTTTGTTCGAGCCAGTGGCGGTACTTTTTCAAGCTCGACTTGGCCATGATCTTCTTGGCATCGGACTTGGCAACCTCGACCCATTCGAGGTCGAAGAAGATGAGATGCTTGTTAATCTCCGTCCGTTGTTCTTGAGCGCGGGCGAGCAAGGCGCCGTGTTTGGGGTCGTCGGTCTTGCCGGAGTGGACGAGCATCGCGTAGACGACGGGCCGATCCATTTGCTCGAAGAGATCCTCGAGTTCGACGATCGCCTTGAGGAGCGCTTTGGCCTGCGATGGCTTGAGCGCGCGGATTCGGCCGCGGTATTTCTTCTCGAATGCTTTGGCGCGTTTGAGCGCCTTGGCGAGGTCCTTGTCGATCGCAGGATCGTCAAGGGATTGATAGAGGTCACGCAGGTCCCAGTTGATGCCTGCGGCACTGTTCGGCGGGCTTTGCGACATGAAGTCGACTCCGGTCCGTGAATAACGTGCAATTCTACGTGCCTATGCCACTTGCAAAAGGCCGCGGTTGCGGTGTATACTTTCGCTGGAGGCTTTGGTTGGCTCCCACGGAGACGGCCATTGCCTTTTTTTCCTATGAGATTCGTGTTCGTTCGCGAGAAATGGATGGGAGTCACAGCCGCGACGGAGTCGGATTCTCGAATTCCATATTCATCAGCGACTCCGAGACCTCGTCGGGCGTCAAGAGCACGATCAGCGTGATGTCCTGCCAGGTCTCCTCCGGCAAGTTGTTCTTGAGCAACGAGTAAACCATCTGGCTGCGTTCGACGCGGTTCTTTCCTGCGAACCGATCGCTGACGACGCGAACCCGAATCGAGGCTGGATTGTAGCGATACGCGCTCGGCGCAAAATCGCCCGGGCGATCGGGAAAATACTCGTTGAGCATTTTCTCGATTTTGCGCGTCTCGGCAGTCTTCTGCAAAGTCGCCGTCATGTTCAACTCCTCAGGGAAAGGTTCCGAACGGCCTTGGCGGCCTCGAAAAACTCTTCGGCTTCCATGGGGTCCACGTTTCCGACCTGGTAGCGCAGGTCCGTGGACCAGGACGCCACGATCTTGAGATGGTCCGCCAACGCGCCGAGCAGTTCCCGATCTTTGCGCTGACGGCCTTTTTGCTGTTCTTTCAGTATACCCTTGAGGTACTCGAAGTCGTGCCCCAGTTTTCCAACTTCCGTGAGTCGCTTCATCATTTCCTTGAATTTTCCGTGAGGCGTCCGCTGCAAGATGAGCGCTTTCAGCGAGCATTCGACGGCATAGCCGGCAAGGTAGACGGCGTCCTGGTAGAATCCATGCTCCAGCAAGAAGCCCGCCGTTGTCAACCGCTGGGCTGCGACGCGCTGAAACAACCGAATCGTTTGACTGCGATTGATCATGGCGTCCAGTTTCTCAATCCACAAACATCATCTCATTGGTCAATAGCAACACCTGGGCATACTGCTGCCACGGCGTCAGCTTCGACTGTTCGGACCCGGCCGGCGCGCCGAGGAAACGCAGCCCGATCTCGACTTCGATCGCATTCGCATCGCGGGCATACACCAATCGGTACAATTCGCGCACGCGCGCCACGGCAGCCAGCTTCTCGGTCCGGGCCGCGAGCGCCTTGGCTTGCTCGGTCATGAACGCCGAGTTCAGGCCAAACAACGCTTGCTGCGGCACCGTCGTCATCGGGCGGCGTTCTACCGAGAGATCGGGAACCGCGAAATCGAACGCGCGGAACAGGCCCGGCAAACTCTGGCGATCGATCATGCCGTAGACCGTGCGGCGTGCGTTCTTCGCATCGTTGACGATATCGACGGGCCGGCCTCCCGCGGTGCGGTCGAGTCGGCCCGCGATGACAAGAAGCGAGTCGCGCATCGATTCGAGGTCGAGCCGGCGGCGGTGGGCGCGCCAGTAGAGTCGGTTCTCCGGATCGATCTTGCGAGCGTCCTCGCGATCGAGGCTAGCCTGCTGATAGGTTGCTGACTGCACGATGCGGCGATGCAGCTTCTTGAGCGACCAGCCGTCTTGAATGAACGTCCACGCGAGCCAATCGAGCAATTCGGGATGGCTGGGCGGCGTGCTGCGGGCGCCGAAGTCGCTGGGGGAAGAGACGAGCGGTTCGCCGAAGTGGTGCATCCAGACGCGATTGACAATGACGCGCGCCGTGAGGGGATTATCGGGGGACGCGATCGCTTTCGCCAGGTCCAGCCGGCCGCTACCGTGCGCGAACGGCTCACGCTTCGGCCCGGTCAGAATGCGCAGGAACTGGCGCGGCACGCGCTCGCCAGGGACCGCGGCACTGCCGCGAATGAAAATGCGCGGGTCAACGAGATCGGGCGCATCTACCAGGACCATGGCCCGCGGCGGGGCGCTCGGCATCTTGAGAGCGATCTTGTCGAACTGCGTCGCCATGCCGCCGTAGCTGTCCTTCTCGCCGCGCGACATGTTGTGCCAGGTCTGCGATTTCGGGAAGTACGCGGGGCTCTGCTTGCCGGCGACGGCGTCGTAGATCGGCCGCTCGGCGCCCTCCGGCGGCTTGGCCTTATGCTTGTTGTAAACGTTCAAAAGAAGGCTCCCGTAGGTCTTCGCCACATCGCCCTTGTTCAGCAATTTCGCCGATGTCAATGTGTCGAGCACGATCGGGTTCAGCTTCGGCTTCCAGGTTTCGAGGATTGCGGCGTACTCGGCGGGCGGCGCCTTCGTCAACTCCGACCACGGACCGAACACGGGATCATCCTTGCGTGCGGGCCGCTCCAGATACTTGCGCCACTTGTTGACCATCGGCGGCCTCAGGTCGGTCGGGGCCAGCGACAGGAAATAGATCGCCGTCTCCGCGTTGTCGGGTTCCGTGGTGGCGACTCGCACCAAATAATCGCCGACGCGCTGCCGGGCCGTCTCGAGCAGCAGGGCGTACTGGCTGTCGAGCATCTTCTGCATCTTCTCGCGATGCGGGCCGGCCTGCTTCTCGTACTCGGCCAGCGTCTTGCACTTTTCCGGATGCTCCGCCAGCGGCGGCTCCAGCGGCGCCTCGCTGCTGGCGAACACGCCGTACAGCGAATAATAGTCGGCCGTCGGAATCGCGTCGTACTTATGATCATGGCAACGCGCACACGACACCGTCAGGCCGAGGAAGCCGCGCGTCACGGTGTCGATGCGATCGTCGATGACGTCGTGGACGTTGTTGTCGTACATGCGCCCCAGCGTGAGGAAGCCCATCGCCGCCAGACGCCACGGTTCGACCTTCGGCTCGATCTGGTCGGCGGCGAGCTGCTCGTGGATGAAGCGATCGAAAGGCGTATCGTCGTTGAAGGCGCGGATGACGTAATCGCGATAGGTGTAGGCGTAGGGCCGAACGCGGTCGTCGCCGAACATGAGCACGCCGTCCTTGGTGTCGGCATAGCGGGCGACATCGAGCCAGTGCCGCCCCCAGCGTTCGCCATAGTGCGGCGACGCCAGCAACCGATCGACGAGCGCTCCGATAAGTTCTCCCCGTTTAGCGCCCGCCGCATCCCACGGCTTGGCAAACTCCTCCACCTCCTGATACGTCGGCGGCAACCCGATCAAATCGATGTAGATCCGCCGAATCAGCGTGCGGGCATCGGCAGTCGCCGACGGCGCGAACCCCTTCTCCTCCAGCTTCGCCAAAACAAACGTATCGATCGGCGACGTCCCCCAGGACTTGTTCTTGACCGAAGGCAACGCCGGCTTGCGAATCGGCTGATACGCCCAGTGCTTGCCGGCCGCGGCGAAGTCGATCTCCTTGACGGCCGACTTGCCGACGCGCGGATCGGGCGCTCCGAGGGCGATCCATTTCTCGAGGTCGGCGATCGCGGCCGCGGGAAGTTTACCGTCGCGTGGCATCCACAGCTTCTTCTGGGTGGTGTGCTTGACCGCCTTGATGAGCAAGCTGTCAGCGGGCTTACCGGGCACGATGGCGGGCCCATGATCGCCGCCCTCCAGCCAGCCGGCACGCGAGTCGAGCAGCAGGCCGCCACGCTGCTTGTTCGCTTCCTTCGAATGGCACGCATAGCAATGCTGCACAAGGACGGGCCGGATCTTCTTCTCGAAGAACTCGACGCCGGCATCCTGACCAAACGCTGATGGCGGCAGCAATACAATGCCTACAATCGCAACAATGCTGGATCGCATGGTGGTTGTCCGAGGGATGGCTGGCGGCGACTTACGCAATCCTATCTTACCTGTTGCATCACGGCGGTCAAATCACCGGCAACCGGCCGCTCACGCGGCTTGGCTCGCCAATCGATTCGCAATAAGAAAATGACAATATCATGAGAACACCTTTTTTTCCTTGCATGTGGCCGAACTCCGGTCTATCATCCACTCATTCTTTTTCCTTTATTTTCCGCATTCTGAGGCAACACCATGGCCGTTCGTATTACCTGTTCGTCCTGCAAAAGCCAATTCACGGTCAGCGACGACAAGCGCGGCCGAAAGGTACGTTGCCGGGAGTGCGAGAAGCCGATCGTCGTCCCCGACGCGGATGCTCCGAAAAAGAAACGCGATCCCGAGGAAGCAATTCAGAAAGACCGCAAGGTGCGCATGGCGGCCGATCGACGCTCGTCAGATGATGATGACGATGACGACGACGATCGTCCGACCCGGAAGAAGGCTGCGGCGGCCAAGAAGCCTGTCCCCATGATGCTGGTCGTCGGCGGCATCGTGGCGGTGCTGCTGCTATGTGTGGTGGGAGTCGGCGGTGTCGCGGTGTTCGGCATTGGGGGGCTTGGAGTTTTCACCCTCCGCGCAAACAAGGAGGTCGAAAACCAGGCGCAGGCCAATCCGAAAAATGATGGGCCCAACGTCAATCTGCTGGATGGCAAGAAGCCGCCGATCGATCCCGATGCGGGCAAGGCGTTGCCGGCCGAGCTGCCGCCGGAGCTGGTGCCGAAGCTCAAGGAGGCGACGGTCTATCTGCGCGTGACGATGCCGAGCGGCCAGGTTGCAGAAGGCAGCGGCTTCCTCGCCGTGGAGCCCGGCATCGTGATCACCAACGCCCACGTGCTCGGCATGCTCGGCGCCAAGAGCGAACCGCCCAGGAACGTCCAGGTCGTCCTCAACAGCGGCTTGCCGAACGAACGCATGATCCTCGGCGATGTGCTCGGCGTCGATCGGGCCAGCGACCTCGCCGTCGTCCACATCAAGGACGGCAACCTGCCCGCGCCGCTGCAACTCGAAATGAGCCGGCAGCTGGTCGAGACCCAAAAAGTCTACATCTTCGGCTTTCCGTTCGGGGAACAACTCGGCAAGAACATCACGGTCAGCGCGTCCACGATTTCCAGCTTCCGAACCGATCCGAGCACGCGCGAACTCGAGCAGATTCAGGTCAACGGCGGCATGCACCCAGGCAACTCCGGCGGCCCCGTCGTTCATGCCGGCGGCAAGCTCGTCGGCGTCTCCGTCGCCGGCATTCGCGGCACTCAGATCAACTTCGCCATCCCGGCCGAGAAAGTGCGGCTCATCATGGACGGCCGACTCGCCGACGCCAAGCACGGCGAGGTCTACATGCAAGGCGCGCAGACGATGCTGCCCGTGCAGTTCAACTGCCTCGACCCGCTCAATCGCGTGCGCAAGATGCACGTCGAAGTGTGGGCCGGCACTCCTGGTCCGCCTCGGCCTTATTCCTTGAAGCAACCGCAGGCCCAGGCGGGCGACGGCAAGCGGCAGGCGCATCCGATGGCGTACCAGAACTTCGGCGGCGCGCTCGATGTGCCCATGCCGCCGCTCGAAGTCGGCCAGGTTTGCTGGGTGCAGCCCGTCATCACCACGGCCAGCGGAACGACGCACTGGGGCAACGCCGTGCCGACTTCCGTCGGCATGGTCCCGTTGGAACGCAAGGATGCCGACTTGAAGGTCAGCCTCACCGCCGTGACGGAACGCACCGTCATCTTGAAGAACAGCTCCAGCGTCACCATATTCATGGGCAAGAAAAAGAAGATGATTGCCGAGGTGCTCGAAGGTGAGATTCTCGAGTCGCTCAGCTTCCATCAAAAGTGCGCCTTCATCAAGACGGGCATCGGCGGGTTCAACGTGCGGGCCGAGGAGGACGGCAGAGCCATCCCGCTCAATCCGGAGATCCCGCCCTACCTCCGCGCGATCCCGCCCCAGTTCATCCTCGACGAAACCAACAAGCTGCGCGGCCGACTCGATCGCAGTCTCGGCAAGACCAAGATGTCGCCGATCTTGCGCGAGCAGGTCGAGGACTACTATTCTCAGCTCTGCAACGCCCTGGAAGCGGTCAATATCCCGATGCCGAACCGCGTCATTCGCCCGCTGGAATCGTTCCCGACCCAGCTTCCCATGATGCTGGAGTCCGGCAAGAAGCCCGAGATCGCCGACCTCATGCTCACGTGCACCTACGAGGGGGTCCGCACGCGCAACCAACGCAGCGA